>NZ_JBWKYF010000029.1:0-78311 GCF_059423605.1 Variovorax sp. GW460-12-1-14-LB1 | reverse complement strand
CGCCATTATCGAGGGCGGACCTCGGCCGCGCAGGGGCGGGGCGAATCAGCCGGCCTCGTCGGCGCGCAGGATCGCCAGCCCGGCCGCGCGCAGCGGCGCCAGCGCCTGCTCGGGGGCCTGCGGCGCCACCAGCAGCAGCGTCGCGTCCGCCAGCGGGCTGACCACCCAGGCCGACGCGGCCCCCAGCTTTTCGGACGAGGCCAGCACGACGGTCTCGGCCGCGGCGGCCATCAGCGCGCGCTTGATCTCGGCCTCTTCCGCGTCGCCCGTGGTCAGGCCCGCCTCGGCGTGCACGCCGGTGGCGCCCATGAAGTAGGTGTCGGCATGGATCCGCGAAATGGCCGCCATGGCCGCCGCGCCGACCGCCACCATCGAATGCCGGAAGAGGCGCCCGCCGATCAGCACCACCTCGATGCCGGCGTGCGCCGCCAGCTCGACCGCCACCGACGGGCTGTGCGTGACCACCGTGGCCTGCAGCGCGAGCGGCAGGTGGCGCGCCAGCTGCACGGCCGTGGTGCCGCCGTCGATGAACACCACCTGCCCCGGCTTCACGAGGCGCGCGGCGGCGCGGCCGATGGCCACTTTTTCGTCGGGCGCGAGCTGCTGGCGCCCGCTGAAGTCGGCCTCGGCCGCCGCGACGGGCAGCGCGCCGCCGTGCACGCGCTGCAGCAGCCCTTCGGCCGCGAGCTCGCGCAGGTCGCGGCGGATGGTGTCTTCGGACAGGGCCAGTTCCTCGCTGAGCGCCTTGGCGACGACCTGGCCGTCGCGCCGCAGGACCGAGAGGATGTGTTGCTTGCGCGGTCGGGTGAGCATGGGTCGATGGTAACGTGTTTGCACGTTATTGCACGAATCTTCTTGATATTGCACGAACTCGGTTCTATGCTCGCCGCCATGACCATTCACGACCGCGTCCGGGTGCACGAAGTCACCCTCCTGTCCGACAACTGGTACACGCTGCGCACCACCGCCTTCGACTGGCGGCGCAATGACGGCGAGTGGCAGCGCATGCACCGCGAGACCTACGACCGCGGCAACGGCGCCACGCTGCTGCCCTACCACCTGAGCCAGCGCACGGTGCTGCTCACGCGGCAGTTCCGCTACCCGGCCTTCGTCAACGGCCACGACGACCTGCTGATCGAGGCGGCCGCGGGCCTGCTGGACAACGCCGCGCCCGAGGAGCGCATCCGCGCCGAGGTGGAAGAAGAACTGGGCTACCGGCTCGGCACCGTGCAGAAGGTGTTCGAGAGCTTCATGAGCCCGGGCTCGGTGACCGAGAAGCTGCACTTCTTCGTGGCGCCCTACGAGGCCTCGATGCGCGTCGGCGCGGGCGGCGGGCTGGCGGAAGAGGGCGAGGACATCGAGGTGCTCGAGTTGGGCATCGACGAGGCGCTGGCCATGGTGGCCGACGGCCGCATCGCCGACGCCAAGACGATCATGCTGCTGTACCACGCGAAGCTGCACGTGTTCCCGCCGGGATAATCCGCGGATGCCTTTTGCCTCCCGCCGTGCGCAGACCTTCGCGCTGACCCTCGCCCTGCTGGCCCCGGCCGGCGCCCTCGCCCAGCAAGCCCTTCCGCCCCAGGTCGATGCCGCCCTCGCGCGTGCCAAGGTGTCGCGCGAGGCCGTGACCCTGCTCGTGGCCGATGCCGACGCGGGCCGCGCGCCGCGCCTGGCCTGGCGCTCGCAGGTGCCGGTGAACCCGGCCTCGATCATGAAGCTGGTGACCACCTACGCGGCGCTCGACCTGCTCGGCCCGGCCTACAGCTGGAACACGCCGGTCTACGTCGAGGGTACGGTGGCCAACGGCGTGCTCAACGGCAACCTCTACATCAAGGGCCAGGGCGATCCCAAGCTGGTGCTGGAGCGCGTGTGGCTGCTGCTGCGCCATGTGCAGGGCCTGGGCATCACCACCGTGAGCGGCGACATCGTGATCGACCGCAGCGCCTTCGAGACCACGGTCGAGAACGACCCGGCCGCCTTCGACGGCGAGCCGCTGCGCCCCTACAACGCCTCGCCCGATGCGCTGCTGGTGAACTTCAAGTCGGTCAACATGACCTTCGCGCCCGACCGCGCGGGCCAGTTCGCGCGCGTGAGCTACGAGCCCCCGCTGGCCAGCGTGGCGATGCCGCCCACCGTGCCGCTGGCGCCCGGCGAATGCGGCGACTGGCGCGGCGCGCTCAAGCCCGACTTCAGCGATGTGAACCGCATCCGCTTCAACGGTGGCTTTCCCACCGGCTGCGGCGAGAAGAGCTGGGCCGTGGCCTATGCCGACCCGCGCACCTACAGCCTGCGCGCCATCGGCGGCATGTGGGCCGAGATGGGCGGGCGCGTGGGCGGCCAGATGCGCGAGGGCCGCGTGCCCGCGGGCCTGAAGCCGGCCTTCGACTTCGAATCGCCGCCGCTGGCCGAGGTGGTGCGCGACATCAACAAGTACAGCAACAACGTGATGGCGCAGCAGGTGTTCCTCACGCTGGGCCTCACGCAGAAGCAGCGCGGCACCTTCGAGGCCTCGCGCAGCGCGCTGGGCCAATGGTGGCGCGAGCGCATCGGCACCGGCGAGGCCTCGCCGGTGTTCGAGAACGGCTCGGGCCTGTCGCGCGACGAGCGCATCAGCGCCGCCGCGCTCGGCAAGATGCTGCAGGTGGCGTGGCGTTCGCCCGTGATGCCCGAGCTGGTGGCCTCGCTGCCCGCGATGGGCGTGGACGGCACGCTGAAGCGGCGCACGCTGCGCTCGGGCGGCGCGGCGCACCTGAAGACCGGCACGCTGCGCGACGCCTCGGGCGTGGCCGGCTACGTGCACGGCGCAAGCGGCCGGCGCTACGTGCTGGTGGCCATCGCCAACGGCGAGAACGCCGGCGCCGCGCGCGCCGCCTTCGACGCGCTGATCGACTGGACCGCGCAGGACCAGTGACTCGGACGGGGCCCGAGCCGCCCCGCTACTGAATAGGTTCTGCTCGCAAACGCTGCTTGCGCGCGGCCATGGCGCTGCCCAGAATCGGACGCTCGTTCGTTTTCGATACAACTCCAGGAGACGCGCCTTGACCTTGCAGCACCCACGGCATTCACAGCCCTCGTCCTTCCCGGCCCGCCGGGTCACCGCCGTGGCGACGCTCGCCGGCGCCACGTTGCTGCTCGCCGCCTGCGGCGGGGGCGGCGGTGGGGGCGGCATCGGCATCGGCTTTCCGCCGCCGGGCGGCGGCAGCGACACCGGGCGCGGCTCGGTCGTCACCAGCCCGCCCGAGCAGGGCACCAAGCTCACGGCCGACCAGTTCAGGGCCAGCCTGCAGGCCTCCGACCAGGGCAAGGCGCTGCTGCAGGTCACCGGCGCGCCCAAGTGCGGCGTCGACATGCGCTACCTCGAGTACCGCACCGTCGGCGGCAAGAACGAAGCCACCAACGCCACCGCCGCGATCATGGTGCCCTCGGGTTCCGACGTGGCCTGCAGCGGCGCGCGCCCCGTGGTGCTGTACGCGCACGGCACCACGCCGGCGCGCAACTACAACCTCGCCAAGTGGACCGACACCACCCAGCCGGCCGCCGGCGAAGGGCTGATGGTGGCGGCCATGTTCGCGGCGCAGGGCTACATCGTGGTGGCGCCCAACTACGCGGGCTACGACAAGTCGACGCTGCCCTACCACCCCTACCTCAACGGCGAGCAGCAGGGCAAGGACATGGTCGATGCGCTCACCGCGGCGCGCAAGACCTTCTCGGACATCGGCGCGAACGACGCCGGCTCGCTGTTCATCACCGGCTATTCGCAAGGCGGCTACGTGGCGATGGCCGCGCACCGCGAGATGCAGGCCACCGGCAAGACCGTGACGGCCTCGGCCCCGCTGGCCGCGCCCTCGGCCATCAGCCTCCTGACCGACTACACCTACCTGGGCTGGCCGGCGCTGGGCGCCACGCTGTTCGTGCCGCTGCTGTCGACCAGCTGGCAACAGCAGTTCGGCAACGTCTACAACAGCACCAGCGACGTCTACGAAGCGCAGTACGCCACCGGCATCGACACGCTGCTGCCCACCCTCACGCCGGGCACGCTGTTCTCCAGCGGCAAGCTGCCGCAGCTGGCGCTGTTCCCGGCCGACGGCAAGCCGGGCCCGGTGAGCCCCGAGCTGGCGATCTTCTACGGCGCCAACAACCTCATCAAGCAGAGCTTCCTCACGCAGGCGGCCACCGACATCCAGTCGGCCCCCTGCCCCGGCAACGCGCTGCCGGCCACGGCCGCGTCGCTCGGCTCGGCCACGCCGCTGGACTGCAAGCCCGCCACGGGCTTCCGCAAGGCGGCCATCGCCAACGACCTGCGCAACTGGGTGCCGACCAAGCCGATGCTGCTGTGCAGCGGCGCGAACGACCCGACCGTGAACTTCCTGAGCACGCGCGCCACGGCCGGCTACTTCCGCGCCAAGGGCATGCCCGCCGCCGCGCTCGCGGTGGTCGACCTGGAAGACCGCGGCGCCACCGACAGCTATTCGGCGGCACGCGCCGGCTTCGCGCAGGCCAAGGACCTGCTGACGCAGAGCACGCCGGGCAGCGCCGCCGACAAAGCGCGCGCCGTGACCGCGGCCTACCACGGCACGCTGGCGCCACCGTTCTGCCTGGCGGCAGCACGCGGGTTCTTCCAGGGTGTGCTGGCGGCCGGGGGCTGAGCCCCGCAGCCTGAGAGGCGTTGATCAGGCCGCTGCGGCGCGCTGCAAGCGGTCTTTCACACCTTCCCATTCGGGCGTGTCGGGCGGCGTCTCGACCCAGATCAGCTTCACGCCCTGCGCGTCGAACTCGCGCAGCACCGCGAACAGCTGCTGCGCGGTGGCTGCCGCGTCGTCGGGCATGCGCCGCAGCAGCACGCGCTGCGAGCGGCTGCGCACGTTGCTGCGCGTCCACACGGCGATGTGCGCGGCGTTGGCGCCGAGCACGTCGAGGCCGGTCTGGATCGCCTTGGGGTCCATCAGCCGCACCTTGGCGTCGGGCGCGTAGTGCGCCTCCAACGTGCCCGAGGCGCGCGGGTCGGGCGTGTCGAGCACCTCGCGGTCGCGCAGCGGCTCGCCGACGGCGGCCTCGATCTGGTCGCGCGTGATGAGGCCCGGGCGCAGCAGCACGGGCGCGCCGCGGCTGCAGTCGACGATGGTCGATTCGATGCCCACTTCGCAGGCGCCGCCGTCGACGACGAGCAGCGCGTCGCCGAACTCGTCGTGCACGTGCTGCGCCGTGGTCGGGCTGACGCGGCCGAAGCGGTTGGCGCTGGGCCCCGCCAGGCCGGGCACGCCCTGCTCGGCACAGGCCTCGAGCAGCGCCTGCGCCACCGGGTGCGCGGGGCAGCGCAGGCCGATGGTGTCCTGCCCGCCGGCCGCCGCCGTGCCCACGCCGGGCTGGCGCGTGACGATCAGCGTGAGCGGGCCGGGCCAGAAGGCCTGCACGAGTTTCTGCGCGAAAGGCGGCAACGGCTGGGCGAAGCGCGACAGCGCCTGCGCGCCCTTGGCGCCCGCCGCCACGTGGACGATCAGCGGATGGTCGGCCGGCCGGCCCTTGGCCGCGAAGATGCCGGCGACGGCGGTGTCGCTGCTGGCGTCGGCGCCCAGGCCATAGACGGTCTCGGTCGGAAAGGCGACCAGCCCGCCCGCGCGCAGCACGCGCGCGGCCTCGGCGATGGCGTCGGGAGCGTGGCCGTCGAGGATCATGCGAGCGCCGGCAGGCCCAGCAGCAGCGCGGCCTGCGAGGCATTGGCGCGCACGCTCTCGAGCGTGGCGCCGGTGAGGGTCAGGTGGCCCATCTTGCGGCCGCGGCGCGGTGCCAGCTTGCCGTACAGGTGCAGGTGGGTGCCGGGCAGGGCGAGCACCTCGCTCCAGCGCGGTGCGACAGGCTTGGCGCCGTCGCCTTCGCCGCCCGGGAACCACAGGTCGCCCAGCAGGTTGAGCATGACGGCGGGGCTGTGCTGGCGCGGCGCGGTCAGCGGCAGGCCGGCGAGGGTGCGCACCTGCAGCTCGAACTGCGACACATCGCAGGCTTCCATCGTGTAGTGGCCGCTGTTGTGCGGGCGCGGCGCCATTTCGTTGACCACCAGCGAGCCGTCGGCCAGCGCGAAGAACTCGACGCACAGCACGCCCACGTAATCGAGGCCGCTGGCGATGCTCTTGGCGGAATTGACCGCGCCCTGGGCCACGGTCTTGGGCATGTTCTGCGGGTGCACCTCGGTCACGGCGAGGATGCCGTCGCGGTGCAGGTTGCGCTGCGGCGGGAAGTGCACGATCTGGCCGTCGCGCCCGCGCGCCAGGATCACCGAGCACTCGAACTCGAGCGGCAGCATCTTCTCGAGCACGCAGGGCACGCAGCCGGCGGCCTGCCAGGCCTCGACCAGCTCGGCGCGCGTCTTCACGCGCTGCTGGCCCTTGCCGTCGTAGCCCAGGCGGGCGGTCTTGAGGATGCCGGGCAGCAGCTGGTCATCAACGGCAGCCAGTTGCTCCGCGGTCTCGATGACGGCGTAGGGCGCGCAGGGCACGCCGCAGCGCGTGAAGTGCGCCTTCTCGGCGATGCGGTCCTGCGCGATGGCGATGGCCGAGGCGGCGGGCGACACCGGCCGCGCCACCGCCAGGTGCTCCAGCGAGGGCGCGGGCACGTTCTCGAACTCGGTGGTCACCGCGTCGGCCAGGCCGGCCAGGCGGGCCAGGCCGTCGACGTCGGCGTAGTCGGTGTGGATGTGGTGGTGGCTCACGCGGCCGGCGGGGCTGTCGGCGTCGGGGTCGAGCACCGCGGTGAAGTAGCCCATGCGCTGGGCCGCGTGCGCGAACATGCGCCCGAGCTGGCCGCCGCCGAGCACGCCGAGCGTGGCGCCCGGGAGGATGGGCAGGTCGCCCGAATGGCCGGTGCTCACAGTGCACCCCCGCCTTGCGGCGAGAAGGGCGACACCGCCGCGCCCGCTTCGGGCGGCGGCAGCACCATGGCCTCGGCAGCGGCGGTCTGGGCCGTGCGGAAGGCGTCGAGCTTGGCGCGCAGCGCCGGGTTGTTCACCGCCAGCATGGCCACGGCGAACAGCGCCGCGTTGGCCGCGCCGGCGGTGCCGATGGCAAAGGTGGCCACGGGCACGCCCTTGGGCATCTGCACGATGCTGTAGAGGGAATCGACGCCCTGCAGGTGGCGGCTGGCCACCGGCACGCCGAGCACCGGCACCGTGGTTTTCGACGCCAGCATGCCCGGCAGGTGGGCCGCGCCGCCCGCTCCCGCGATGATCGCGGTGAGCCCGCGCCCGGCGGCGCTTTCGGCGTACGCGAACAGCGCATCGGGCATCCGGTGGGCCGAGACCACCTTCGCTTCGTGGCTGATTCCGAATTGCTGGAGAATCTCGACCGCGTGGCGCATCGTCTCCCAATCGGAGTTCGAGCCCATCACTACACCGACCTGAATGGTTTCGTTCATGGTTTCAATTTTACGTTTCACCCCCAGCTGTTCCCGATGATCGACATCACTCTCGAAAATTTCCAGGCCGAGCTGATCGAAGGCTCGGTCGCCACGCCGGTGCTGCTGGACATCTGGGCCGAATGGTGCGGCCCCTGCAAACAGCTCGGCCCGGTGCTCGAAAAGCTCGAAACCGAGTACGCCGGCCGCTTCACGCTGGCCAAGCTGGACGCCGACAAGGTGCCGCAGATTTCGTCGCAGCTGTCCGAGATGTTCGGCGTGCGCAGCATCCCGTTCTGCGTGATGTTCAAGGACGGCCAGCCGGTGGACGGCTTCGTGGGCGCCATTCCCGCCGAGAAGATCCGCGAATTCCTCGACAAGCACGTGCCGGGCGCGGAGGAAGCCGAAGCGGCTTCGGAAGGCGCCGCTGCGCAGGAAGCGCTGGCCGAGGGCGACACCCTGGGCGCGCTCGAGAAGCTGCAGCACGCGGTGGCCACCGACCCGGCCAACGACGACGCGCGCTTCGACTACATCAAGCTGCTGCTGCAGGAAGGCCGCATCGACGACGCCAAGGTCGCCTTTGCGCCGGTGATCGCCAAGACCACGCTGGTGCGCCGCTTCGATTCGCTGCAGCGCTGGATGGACGCCATCGATTTCGCCGCACCGGTCACCGGCTCGGCGCCGACGCTGGGCGACTTCGACGACAAGATCGCGGCCAACAAGCGCGACTTCGACGCCCGCTTCAACCGCGCCCGCCTGCTGATGGCCGCCCAGCGCTGGACCGACGCGATGGACGAGCTGCTCGACATCCTCATGCGCGACAAGAGCTGGAGCGAAGACCTCGCGCGCAAGACCTACATCGCGATCCTCGACGTGATCGAGCCGCCGAAGGTGAAGGTGGCCGACGGGCAGATTCCGCCGGACGATCCGGTGGTGGCCACGTACCGTCGCCGCCTGAGCAGCGTGGTGTTGAGCTGAACGGCTGAACGACGCATTGCGCCTTTCAGTGCGCAATTGAACAAGAAAGCGACCTGTGGGTCGCTTTTTTGTTGCCACCACCGCCCCATATAGATAGCATTGCTACTCAATTTCCGATAAAAGCGCATTGCAATGATCCAACTGACCGAAGAACTCGAAAAAGCCCGCAAGGCCGGCGGCCTGAGCCAGGAGGCGCTGGCCACGCGCGCCGGGCTGTCGCGCATGACGGTGCAGCGCATCGAAAGCGGGCAGATCGATCCGCGCCTGTCGACGCTGCTCGAAATGGCGCGCGTGCTGGGGCTCGAGCTGATGCCCGTGCCCGCCAGCCTGCGCCCGCAACTCGAAGATTTCGTGCGCTCGGGCGGGCGCCTGCTCGGCCAGCCGGCGGGCGTGGGCGCACCGCCGTCCATCGCGCAGAGCCTGGCCGACGAGAACCGGTGAGGCGGTGAGCACGCGCGCCGCCTTCAACACGGGCATCCGCTACCTGCGGATGCACCTGCACCTGCCCAATGGCGGGCGGCGCGCCATCGGGTACCTCTCGCAGTACGGCGACATCCTGCGCGTGTCCTTCGACGAGGCCTACATCGCCGATGCGGGCCGGCCCACGCTGTCGCTGGCCTACCGCGGCGCCGACGAAGCGGCCACGCGGGCGATCCTCGCGTCGGCGCGCGATGCCCGCGTCTCGCGCAGCGACGGCCGCTGGCCCAGCTACTTCCAGAACCTGCTGCCCGAGGGCCACAACCGCGAGCGCCTGGCGCAGCAGCGCGGCTGCGCGGCCGACGACGAGTTCGAGCTGCTGGCCGCCGCCGGCCACGACCTCATGGGCGCGCTCGAGGTCGAGCCCGTGCCCACGTCCGAAGGCATTCCCGACACGGTGCGCCACTGGCACACGGCGCTGGGGCTCGACGTGCTCGAGCCCGGCTTCGTCGAGATGCCGGTGGAAGACGCCGCCGCCATCCCCGGCGTGGTGACCAAGTTCTCGGCGGTGCAGGACGGGCGGCGCTACGTCGTCAAGCGCCACGGCGCGGCGGGCTCGTTCATCCTCAAGCTGCCGAGCACGCGCCACCCCGACCTGGTCGCCAACGAATACACCGGCTACCGCCTGTGCGGCGCGCTCGGCCTCGACTGCGCGCAGGCCCACGTGATCGACCGTGCCGACGCCGACCTGCCCGAGCAGGTGCCCTTCGCGCAGATCCTGGCGGTGCGCCGCTTCGACCGCACGCCCGAGGGCGGGCGCATCCACATGGAAGAGTTCGCGCAGGTGCTGCAGTACGAGCCGCGCCAGAAGTACGGCCGCGGCCTGGCCACCGACTGGCCCGCCATGCTGCGCGTGCTCGACCGCCTGTCGCCGAACCCGGTGGCCGACGTGCGCGAGTGCGTGCGCCGCCTCGTGGCCTTCATGCTGCTGGGCAACAGCGACGCGCACCTGAAGAACTGGGCGCTGCGCTACCCCGACGGCGTGGCGCCGGTGCTCGCGCCGCTGTACGACCCGGTCTGCGTGGCCGCCTTCTTCGAGGACGTGCCGGCGCGCGACTACGGCGTCAACCGCGCCATCGACGCCACGCTGCGCGCCTTCGACGGGGCGGCGCTGGAGGCGCTGCTGCGCACGGCCGGGCTGCTGCGGCCGGCGCGTCTGATGGCCATCGCGCGCGACACGGTGCGCCAGGCCCAGGCCGAGTGGCCCGCGCTGCTGGCGCAGGACGGTACGCCGGCCAGCGTGCGCCGCTGCGTCGAGGCGCGCCTCGCGGGGGGCGTGGCCCTGGCGGCCCTCGGGGCCTGAAGAAGCCCGGATGCGCCATCGGGCCTGTCTTCGCACCGGCCACGGCGTCGCATACGATGGCGCCGGTTTTAACTTGTTGCAGATTGAAAAGGAAAATTGGCCATGCGTTCCTTCGCCCGCCGTACCGCGCTCCCCGCCATTGCCTCGGCCGCGCTGCTGCTGACCGCCCTGACCGGTTGCGGCAGCGGCATCAGCCTCGACGAGCCGATCGAAGGACCGGTGTGGCGCCTGGTGCAGCTGGGCGATGAGCCCATCGCGCCCGGCGGCGATGCGCAGCTGCAGTTCGACCGCAACAGCGGACGGGTCAGTGGGTCGGGCGGCTGCAACCGCGTCACGGGATCGTTCACGCGCGCCGGCGTGTCGCTCAAGCTCGGCCAGATGGCCGCGACGCGCATGGCCTGCGCCGACCCGGTGCGCGGCGCCAACGAGGCGCAGTTCCTGTCGGCGCTGCAGAACACGGCCAGCTACCGGCTGGCGCCGGGGCGGCTCGCGCTGCTCGATGGCAGCGGCCGCACGGTCGCGCTGCTGAGCAGCGGCAACCGCTAGGAAAAAACAGATCAGCCGTGGGTGAGGCGGTCCAGCGCCTCGCGGTACTTGGCGGCCGTCTTCTCGATGACTTCGGCCGGCAGGCGCGGCGCCGGGGGCGTCTTGTCCCAGGGCTTGCCGTTGATCTTGGTGGCCTCGAGCCAGTCGCGCACGAACTGCTTGTCGTAGCTCGGCGGGTTGGTGCCCGCAGCCAGCGCGGCCTCGTAGCCCTCGACCGGCCAGTAGCGCGAGCTGTCGGGCGTGAGCACCTCGTCCATCAGCACCAGCGTGTCGTTCTCGTCCAGGCCGAACTCGAACTTGGTGTCGGCAATGATCATCCCCTTGGCCAGCGCGATCTGGGCCGCCGCCTCGTAGATGGCGATGCTGACCTCGCGGATCTGCTGGGCCAGCTTGGGGCCGACGACCTCGACCACGCGCTCGTAGCTGATGTTCTCGTCGTGCTCGCCAGCCGCGGCCTTGGCGGCGGGCGTGAAGATCGGGCGCGGCAGCTTGCTGGCGTTGGTCAGGCCCTCGGGCAGCGGCACGCCGCAGACGGCGCGGTTGTCCTGGTATTCCTTCCAGCCGCTGCCGGCCAGGTAGCCGCGCACCACGGCCTCGACCGGGATCGGGCGCAGGCGCTTGACCAGCATCGAGCGGCCCGTGACCTGCGCCACCTCGTCGGGCTGCACCACGCTCTCGGGCGCTTCGCCCGTCAGGTGGTTGGGGCACAGCGCGCCCAGGCGGTCGAACCACCACAGCGCCATCTTGGTGAGGATCTCGCCCTTGCCCGGGATGGGCTCGCCCATGATCACGTCGAAGGCGCTGAGCCGGTCGCTCGCGACCATCAGGATGCGGTCTTCGCCGACGGCGTAGTTGTCGCGCACCTTGCCGCGCGCAAGCAGGGGCAGGCTCTGGATGGAAGAGGTGTGAACGGTGGTCATGGACGGATGCTCGGCTGGGAAACGGTGACGGGAAAAGCGGATTGTGCGCGCAGAAAAAAGCCACCGCGAGCGGTGGCCTGCGGCGCGCATTCTGTCTTCGTTAGATGACTTGCTGCGCCAGGTCGCCCTTGGCGTACTTGGCGGCCACGACCTGCAGCGTGTCGCCCTTGATCTTGGCGCCCTGGCCTTCGCAGCCGAACTCGATGTAGCGCTGCTTGCAGATCTGCTTGGCGGCTTCGCGTGCGGGCTTGAGCCATTCGCGGGCGTCGAACTTCTCGGGGTTCTCGGCCAGGAACTTGCGCACCGCGCCGGTCATCGCCAGGCGGATGTCGGTGTCGATGTTGATCTTGCGCACGCCGTACTTGATGGCTTCCTGGATTTCCTCGACGGGCACGCCGTAGGTTTCCTTCATGTTGCCGCCGTATTTGCGGATGATTTCCAGCAGGTCTTGCGGCACCGACGACGAGCCGTGCATCACCAGGTGGGTGTTGGGCAGGCGGGCGTGGATTTCCTTCACGCGCTGGATCGACAGGATGTCGCCCGTGGGCTTGCGCGTGAACTTGTAGGCGCCGTGGCTGGTGCCGATGGCGATGGCCAGCGCGTCCAGTTGCGTGGCCTTCACGAACTGGGCGGCTTCCTCGGGGTCGGTGAGCAGCGCGGAGTGATCAAGCACGCCTTCGGCGCCGATGCCGTCTTCTTCACCGGCCATGCCGGTTTCGAGCGAGCCCAGACAGCCCAGCTCGCCTTCGACCGTGACGCCGACCTTGTGGGCCAGTTCGACCACCTTGCGGGTCACGTCGACGTTGTAGTCGAACGAGGCGGGCGTCTTGCCGTCTTCGTGCAGCGAGCCGTCCATCATCACGGACGAGAAGCCCAGGTCGATCGCGCCCTGGCAGATGGCCGGGCTCTGGCCGTGGTCCTGGTGCATCACCAGCGGGATGTTCGGGTACTGCTCGATGGCGGCCTGGATCAGGTGCTTGATGAAGGCTTCACCCGCGTATTTGCGGGCGCCGGCGCTGGCCTGCAGGATGACGGGCGCGCCGGTTTCCTTGGCGGCCTCCATGACGGCCTGGACCTGTTCGAGGTTGTTGACGTTGAAGGCCGGAATGCCGTAGCCGTTGGCGGCGGCGTGGTCCAGCAGTTCGCGCATCGAGACGAGTGCCATGGGAAATACCTCGTGGGAATAGAAAAAGACGGGAAAAAGAGAAGGCGGAAAGTCGGGAGAAAACTACCCCGATTCTACCGAGCCCCCTTGTGGGACAGGGCCGACGCCACCCCGGGCGCCACGGGTACTGGCGCGCAGCTCTTTTTCAACTTTTTCAGATCGGCAACTGCGTGGTCGACAGCACCTGCTTGAGCACCACGAAGGTCCGGATCTGCCGCACGCCCGGCAGGTACAGCAGCTGCTCGGCATGCAGGCGGTTGAAGCTGTCGTTGTCGCGGGTGCGCACGAGCATGAAGTAGTCGAATTCGCCCGTGACGACGTGGCATTCGAGGCAGCCCGACACCTTCTGCGCCGCTTTCTCGAAATCGGCGAAGGAGTCGGGCGTGGAGCGGTCGAGCACCACGCCGATCATCACGAGCATGCCGACCTCGAGCGCGTCGGGGTCCAGCAGGGCGACCACGCCCTTGATGAAGCCCGCGGCCCGGAGCCGCTCGACCCGCCGCAGGCAGGCCGGCGCGCTGAGGTTCACCTTGGCGGCCAGCGCCACGTTCGACACCGAGGCGTCGCGCTGCAGGGCGCGCAGGATGGCGCGGTCGGTGCGGTCGAGCTCCGTCGGGGCGCGCAACTTTATTGTGCTCATGGCTTCCTTTCCGGATGAAAAGCCTTCTGTATGGCCATCCTGCCTTCTTTTGAGCGACGAAGCCAGCCAACTTCGCAAGCACATTGCAAAGCCTTCTTCCTACGATCGACAGCTTCAACCCCACCGCTTTGGAGCTGCGTCGATGAACCTGAAGAAATTCCCCCGCCACGCCCTGACCTTTGGCCCCACGCCGATCCAGCCGCTGAAGCGCCTGAGCGCCCACCTGGGCGGCAAGGTCGACCTCTACGCCAAGCGCGAGGACTGCAACAGCGGCCTGGCCTTCGGCGGCAACAAGACGCGCAAGCTGGAGTACCTGATCCCCGAGGCGCTCGAAGGCGGCTACGACACGCTGGTGTCGATCGGCGGCATCCAGTCGAACCAGACGCGGCAGGTCGCGGCCGTGGCCGCGCACCTGGGCCTGAAGTGCGTGCTGGTGCAGGAGAACTGGGTCAACTACTCCGACGCGGTGTACGACCGGGTCGGAAACATCGAGATGTCGCGCATCCTCGGCGCCGACGTGCGACTGGACGCGGCGGGCTTCGACATCGGCATCCGCCAGAGCTGGGAACAGGCCATGGCCGACGTGCGCGCGGCCGGCGGCAAGCCCTTCCCGATCCCGGCGGGCTGCTCCGAGCACCCGCGCGGCGGCCTGGGCTTCGTGGGCTTTGCCGAGGAAGTGCGCCAGCAGGAGGCCGAGCTGGGCTTCAAGTTCGACTACATCGTGGTCTGCTCCGTCACGGGCAGCACGCAGGCCGGCATGGTGGTGGGCTTCGCAGCCGACGGCCGCGCCGACCGCGTGATCGGCATCGACGCCTCGGCCAAGCCGCAGCAGACCTACGAGCAGATCCTGCGCATCGCGAAGAACACGGCCGAGCTGGTCGAGTTGGGCCGCGACATCACCGAGAAGGACGTGGTGCTCGACCGCCGCTTCGGCGGGCCCGAGTACGGGCTGCCGAACGAAGGCACGCTGGAGGCGATCCGTTTGAGCGCGCGCTTCGAGGGCATGCTGACCGACCCGGTGTACGAGGGCAAGTCGATGCACGGGATGATCGAGAAGGTGCGGCTGGGCGAATTCCCGGCCGGCTCGAAGGTGCTGTATGCGCACCTGGGCGGCGTGCCGGCGCTCAACGCCTACAGCTTCCTGTTCCGCAACGGCTGAGCGGGCTGACCGCCCAACGAAAAAGGCCGGCATGCGCCGGCCTTTGTCTTGTTGCGAACGAACTGGCTCAGCGCGCTCTGCAGATCTTCAGCATGTTGGTGCCGCCCGGCGCACCCATCGGCTCGCCGCAGGTGATCGCATACACGTCACCGCTTTGCACGATGCCGCGCTTCTTCAGATGGGCTTCCGCCTGTTCGAGTGCGGTGTCGCGGTCGGTCTGCGAGTCCATCAGCAGCGGGCGCACGTTGCGGTACAGCGCCAGCTTGCGCTGCGTGGACAGGCGCGAGGTCAGCGCGTACATGGGAATGTGCGCGCGGTGGCGGCTCATCCACAGGATGGTGGAGCCCGACTCGGTCAGCGCCACGATGGCCTTGGCGCCCAGGTGGTGCGCCGTGAACAGCGCACCCATGGCGATCGACTGGTCGATGCGGCTGTAGGTCTTGCCGCTGAAGTCGGCGTCGAGCGTCTTGTCTTCGGCGGCCTCGGCGGCTTCGCAGATGCGGCTCATCTCCTGGACGGTCTCGAGCGGGTAGCGGCCCGAGGCGGTTTCGGCCGAGAGCATCACGGCGTCGGTGCCGTCGAGCACGGCGTTGGCCACGTCGCTCACCTCGGCGCGGGTGGGCACGGGGTTGGTGATCATCGACTCCATCATCTGGGTCGCGGTGATGACCACCTTGTCCATGTCGCGCGCCATGCGGATCATCTTTTTCTGCAGCGCCGGCACGGCGGCGTTGCCCACTTCCACGGCCAGGTCGCCGCGGGCGACCATGATGCCGTCGCTGGCGCGCAGGATTTCTTCCAGCTTCGGAATGGCCTCGGCGCGCTCGATCTTGGCGATCATGCCGGGCTTGTGGCCGTACTCGGCGGCCGCCACGTTGCACAGCTGGCGCGCCATTTCCATGTCGGTGGCGTTCTTGGGGAAGCTCACGGCCACGTAGTCGGCCTGGAAGCTCATCGCGGTCTTGATGTCTTCCATGTCCTTGGCCGTCAGCGCGGGCGCCGTGAGGCCGCCGCCCTGCTTGTTGATGCCCTTGTTGTTCGACAGCTCGCCGCCCAGCTTGACGGTGGTGTGCACCGCCTCGCCCTTGACGCCGTCGACCGTGAGCACGATCAGGCCGTCGTTCAGCAGCAGCTTGTCGCCGGGCTTCACGTCGCGCGGCAGGTCCTTGTAGTCGAGGCCCACGGCATCGACGTCGCCCAGCTCGGTGCGCGAGGCGTCGAGCACGAACTTGGCGCCCGGCTCCAGCCAGATCTTGCCCTGTGCGAACTTGCCGACGCGGATCTTCGGGCCCTGCAGGTCGGCCATGATGGCCACTTCGCGGCCGGCCTTGCGGGCGGCTTCGCGCACCATGGTGGCGCGGTCGATGTGGTCCTGCGCCGTACCGTGGCTGAAGTTCAGCCGCACCACGCTGACCTTGGCCAGGATCATCTGTTCCAGCAATTCCGGCGTGCTGGAGGCGGGGCCGAGGGTGGCGACGATCTTGGTGGCGTGGCGGGGGATGCGGTCCGAGCTCATGAAGGGGGTCTCCGTTTTGTATTCGCTACTGTATACACTTTGTGTGTCGAACGGAAGTCAGTCGCCACGGGGGATTTCCCTCCCGTGGCCGGACCGCCGCCGGAATCAGCCCGCCGCGCGCTTGGCCAGGATCTCGAAGGCCGGCAGGGTCTTGCCCTCCAGCACCTCGAGGAAGGCACCGCCGCCGGTCGAGATGTAACCGACCTGCTTTTCGATGCCGTACTTGGCGATGGCCGCCAGGGTGTCGCCGCCGCCGGCGATCGAGAAGGCGCTGCTTTCGGCAATGGCTTGCGCGATGGCCTTCGTGCCGCCCGCGAAGGCGTCGAACTCGAACACGCCCACGGGGCCGTTCCAGACGATGGTGCCGGCTTCGCGCAGCTGCGCGGCCAGGATGGCGGCCGTCTTCGGGCCGATGTCCAGGATCAGGTCGTCCTCGGCCACGTCGGTGGCGGCCTTGACGGTGGCGGGCGCGTCGGCCGCGAAGGTCTTGGCCGTGACCACGTCCACCGGGATCGGCACATCGGCGCCGCGCGCGCGCATGGCGTCGATCACAGCCTTGGCCTGGTCGACCAGGTCGGGCTCGGCCAGCGACTTGCCGATCGACAGGCCCGCGGCCAGCATGAAGGTGTTGGCGATGCCACCACCGACGATCAGCTGGTCGACGTTGGCCGACAGGCTCTTGAGGATGGTGAGCTTGGTGCTGACCTTGGAGCCCGCCACGATGGCGACCAGCGGGCGCTTGGGCTGGGCCAGCGCCTTGGTGATGGCGTCGATCTCGGCCGCCAGCAGCGGGCCGGCCGCGGCCACCTTGGCGAACTGGGCGATGCCGTAGGTGGTGGCTTCGGCGCGGTGGGCGGTGCCGAAGGCGTCGTTCACGTAGATGTCGGTGAGCGCGGCCAGCTTGCGGGCCAGTGCTTCGTCGTTCTTCTTCTCGCCCTTGTTGACGCGGCAGTTCTCCAGCAGCACGACCTGGCCGGGCTTGACGTCGACGCCGTCGACCCAGTTGGCCACCAGCGGCACTTCACGGCCGAGCAGCTCGCCCAGGCGCTGGGCGACGGGCGCCAGCGAGTCTTCGGGCTTGAACTCGCCTTCGGTCGGGCGGCCCAGGTGCGAGGTGACCATCACGGCCGCGCCGGCGTCGAGCGCCAGCTGGATGCAGGGCACCGAGGCGCGGATGCGCGTGTCTTCGGTGATGCGGCCGGCATCGTCCTGCGGCACGTTGAGGTCGGCACGGATGAAGACGCGCTGGCCGGCGGCCTTGCCTTGCGCACAGAGGTCGGTGAATCGAATGACGTTCATGGGTCTGAGGATGGTGAAAGACGGGACTGCGCGCATTGTAGTTTTCACCCTCCTGAGCCCCTGCGCGTCTCTTGCGGGGCGCTGATGCTTTTTCAGGCCTTCGCCTGCGCGGTCGCGAACTGCTCGAGGATGCCGACGAAGCTCGCCGCCGCGGGCGACAGCGAACGCCGCGCCGCGCTGTACACGCAGACCTCGCGGTGGAAGTCGGGCGACTCGAGCCGCACCATCTGCAGCCCGTGCGCGCGCACCAGCGACGCCGAGTACGTCGGGCACACGGTCAGCCCCAGGCCCGAGGCCACCATGCCCAGCGCGGTGGTCATGTACGACACCTCCTGCGTGCCCGGCCGCATCAAAAAGGCGCGCTCCTCGGCCCCCAGCTCGGGCAGCACGCGCTGGCGGAAGTCGCGCGTGGGCGCGATGAAGGTGTAGGGCCCCAGTTCGTGCCAGCGCACCTTGCGGCGCTTGGCGAAGGCGTGGCCGGGCGGGCAGATCAGCCAGTGGCGGTCGCGGAACAGCGTGCGGCGCTCGATGGCGGCGGCGTCCACCGCCACGTCCTGGCCCACGGCCAGCTCGACGTCGCCGGCCGCCACGCCCAGCAGCAGGTGCTCGGGCAGCGTGTCGGCCAGGCGCACGTCCACGTCGGGGTACGCCTCGCGGTAGGCGGCGATCACGCGCGGCATCAGCGTGCAGGCCATGAGCTGCGGCGCTGCGAGCCGCAACAGCCCTTTCTTCTTGTCACGCAAATCGGTCACGCCCGCGACCGCGCTCGTGAGGTCGCCGAGCAGCCGGTGCACCGAGGGCAGGAACTCGCGCCCCGCCTCCGACAGCTGCACGCGCCGCGTGTTGCGGTCGAGCAGCTGCACGCCCATCTCGCGCTCGAGCTCGCGCACCAGCACGCTGAGCGCCGACTGCGTGAGGTGCAGCTGCCCGGCGGCGGTGGTGAAGCTGCCGGTTTCGGCCACGGCGGCGAAGGCGCGCAGCTGGCGCAGGGTGAGGTTCATATATATGGTTATTTCATCAATCGATGAATTAATTTCGATTGCATCATAAGACGCGGCATTGCCCAATCGCGGCCTCAACGGAGACACGACATGCCGACGACCGCCACCCCCACGGCGCCCCCACCCATTCGCGGGCTGCACCACTTCGCCTGGCGCTGCCGCGACAGCGAGGAAACCCGCCACTTCTACGAAGACCTGCTGGGCCTGCCGCTGGCCCACGTCATCAAGAACGACCACGTGCCGAGCACGGGCGAGTACTGCCCCTACGTGCACATCTTTTTCCAGATGCGCGACGGCGCGTACATCGCCTTCTTCGACCTGGGCGACGACACCGCCGCGCTGCCCTCGCCCAACACGCCTTCGTGGGTGAACCACATCGCGCTGCGCGTCGACTCGGGGGACGACCTGCTGGCCGCCAAGGCGCGGCTCGAAGGCGCGGGCATCGAGGTGCTGGGCGTGACCGACCACCACATCATCGAGTCGATCTACTTCTTCGACCCGAACGGCATCCGCGTGGAACTGACCACGCCGACCGTGCCGCAAACCGAGATGGACGCGCACGCGCGCCATGCCCACGCCGACCTCGACGCGTGGACCGCGCGCAAGGCGGCGCTTCGCGCAGCGAAAGGCACCTCGCATGTCTGAGCTGCAACTCGCCGTCATCGACGTGAAGCCCGGCGCGGCCATGGACAGCCAGTCGGGCCTGCAGCTGCTGCGCCCGCGCATCTACGGCGCCTTCCGCGCGCCGCCGGGGCCGAAAAAGGTCGCGGCCATCGTGATGCACCCGACCAGCAACTTCATGGGCCACTACCTCATCGGCCCGCTGGCCGAGCGCGGCATCTGCTGCATGGGCCTGAACTCGCGCTTCGTCGGCAACGACACGGTGCTGCTGATGGAACGTGCGATTCAAGACCTGGGCGCCGGCGTGCAGTACCTGCGCGCGGCCGGCTACGAGAAGGTGTTCCTGGTCGGCAACTCGGGCGGCGCGGCGCTCTCGGCCTTCTACCAGGCGCAGGCCGAGCAGCTCACGGCCACGCACCTGCCCGACGGCGACCCGACGCACCTGCACGCCAGCGACCTGCCCCCAGTGGACGGCCTCGCGCTGTGCGCCGCGCACCTGGGCCGCACGCGGCTCATGCGCGACTGGATCGACCCCTCGGTCACCGACGAGCACGACCCGCTGTCGGTCGACCCCGCGCTCGACATGTACGACCCGCGCCACCGCGTGCCCTACGAGGCCGAGTTTCTCGCGCGCTTCAGCGCGGCGCAGAAGGAGCGGATGGGCCGCATCGAGCAGTGGTGCCTCGAGCGCCTCGCGCTGCTGCGCAGCACACCCGGCGCGCCGCGCGACCAGACCTTCGTCGTCTACCGCACGCACGCCGATCCGCGCTGCGTCGACCTGTCGCTCGATGCCAATGCCCGCCTGCCCGGCAGCGTCTGGGGCGACGCGCGGCAGGTGAACTATTCGGCCAACGCGATGGGCCGCACCACCTCGCTCACCGCGTTCCTCTCGCAGTGGTCGTCGCGCTCGCAGGCCGACGGGCCCACCAACCTCGCGCGCACCACGGTGCCCCAACTGCTGCTGACCTACACCGGCGACCAGTCGACCTTCCCCAGCACGCGCGATACATGGATGGCCGCGGGCGGCGCGCGCATCCGCAACGTCGACATCGTCGGCGGCAACCACTACCTGGCGGGCCAGCCCGAGCTGATCCCGCAAGCGGCCGATGCCATCGCCGAGTTCGCGCACGCGCTGTAGAAGAGCCATGGAAAACTTTGCATTCGCACCGGCCTACGAACTGCCGGTCTGGCCCTTCACGCCACCGCCCGAGCTGAACGGCACGACCGTCGCGCGCCATCCGATTGTGATCGTCGGCGCCGGCCCCTCGGGCCTCACGCTGGCCTGCGACCTCGCGCAACGCGGCGTGCGCGCTGTGCTGCTCGACGAGGACGACACCGTGGGCGTGCGCGGCGCCTCGTCGCGCGGCATCTGCTATGCGCAAAAGAGCCTGGAGATCTTCGCGCGCCTGGGCATCTACGAACGCATCGCGGCCAAGGGCGTCACCTGGTCGTTCGGGCGCACCTTCTCGGGCGACGAAGAGGTCTACAACTTCAACCTGCAGGCCACCAGCGTCTCGACGCAGCCGCCCTTCATCAACCTGCAGCAGTTCTACATCGAGTGGTTCCTGGTCGATCGCATTCTCGAACTCGGCGTGACCGACCTGCGCTGGAAGAGCCGCGTGACGCGCGTCGAGCCGCTGGCCGATGGCGTGCGCATCGACATCGAGACACCCGCCGGCAGCTACACGATCGAGGCCGACCACCTGATCGACGCCACGGGCGCGAACAGCCCGATCCGCACGCAGCTCGGCGTGGCATCGCACGCCTCGCGCAGCACCGACCGCTGGTGCATCAGCGACGTGCGCTTCGAGAAGCCGCTGCCCACCGAACGCTGGACCTGGGTCGACGCGTCCTTCAACGAAGGCCGCGGCGTGTGGCAGCACCTGATGGCCGACGGCGTGTGGCGCATCGACTACCAGATGCCAGAGGACTGCGACCCGGCCGAGATCAGCCGCCCCGAGGTGGCCGGTGCGCGGCTGCGCGAACAGCTCGGGCCCGACGTGGCGTTCGAATTCGTGTGGATCGGCCCGTACGGCTACCGCGACCACCTGCTGGAGCGCTTCCGCCACGGCCGCGTGTGCTTCATCGGCGATGCCGCGCACGTGGTGAGCCCCTTCGGCGCGCGCGGCGGCAACACCGGCATCCAGGACGCGGCCAACCTCGGCTGGAAGCTCGCGCTGGTCGCGCAGGGACAGGCCGGCGAGGCGCTGCTCGACAGCTACGACGCCGAGCGCCGCCCGGCCGCGCAGGAGAACCTGACGGTCACGAGCCGTTCCGCGCGCTTCCTCGCGCCGCGCTCGCCGGCCGAGCACACGCTGCGTCGCGCCGTGGTGGCACTTGCCAAGCGCCACACCTTCGCGCGCGCGCTGGTCAACACGGGCCGCATGTCGGTCGCCAACGACTACCCCGCCGCGCCGCTGCTGCCCGAGGGCGGGCGCACGGTGCAGAACCTGCCGCTGCGCTGGGCCGAAGGGCGCGAGACCACGCTGATGCAGCTGCTGGCCGAGGGCACGCAGTGCCTGGGCCTGTGGTTCGCGCCGACGCGCGCACAGGCGCAGGCCGCGAGCGATGCCACGGCCGGATTGCCGCTGCGCCTGCTGGCCGTGGGTGGCGACAGCGGCCTGCCGACCTTGCAGGCTGACGAAACGCTGGCGCGCCACCTCGGCATCGACCCCAGTGCAGCGGGCGGCTTCGTGCTCGTGCGCCCCGATGCCTACCGCGCTGCGCTCCTTGTGCAACCCACCCCCGACACGATCGCCGCCGCCGTCCGCACGGCGCTCGCACTCCCCGCTTCGTCC
Organism: Variovorax sp. GW460-12-1-14-LB1; assembly: GCF_059423605.1. Lineage (NCBI taxonomy): Bacteria > Pseudomonadati > Pseudomonadota > Betaproteobacteria > Burkholderiales > Comamonadaceae > Variovorax > Variovorax sp. GW460-12-1-14-LB1. The sequence goes on along the minus strand of NZ_JBWKYF010000029.1, from coordinate 56,505 downwards.
TCATGATCACCGAGCCCCGCATCCCCGACCCCGACGGTTTCTACGCCGCGCTGCTGGCTGCGCACGAAGGCCGCACCGAGGCGCAGAGCGCCGACCTCAACGCCCGCCTCGTGCTGCTGCTGGCCAACCAGTGCGCCGACCAGGCCGTGCTGCTCGCGTGCATCGACGCGGCAGCCGAGGCCGAAGAAGACATCCCCACGACCACGACAACACCTCCATGACCGCCACCGCCTCTTTCGCTTCCGCCTCCGACACCCGCGAGCAGAAGCCCCGTCTGCAGGAACTCGCACCGGGCGCCTACGGCTACATCAGCGACTTCGATCCCAACTGCGGCTTCGTCGTCGGCGAAGACCAGGTGGTGCTGATCGACACCCGCCCCACGCCGCGCATGGCGCGCGACTTTCTCGCGGCGATCCGCAGCGTGACCGACAAGCCGATCCGCACCATCGTGCTCACGCACTACCACGCGGTGCGCGTGATGGGCGCGAGCGCCTTCGACGAGGTGCAGGAGATCGTCGCCAGCAACGGCACGCTCGACTGGATCCGCACGCGCGGCCAGGCCGACTTCGAATCGGAAGTCGGCCGCTTTCCACGCCTGTTCGCGGGCGTGGAAGAGATCCCGGGCCTGACCTTCCCGACCACGGTCTTCGAACGCGAGATGACGCTGCCGCTGGGCGGCGGCCGTGAACTGCGGCTCATGGCGCTGGGCCGCGGCCATTCGAGCGGCGACACCGTGGCCTGGCTGCCCGACAGCGGCGTGCTGTTTGCGGGCGACGTGGTCGAGAACCACTGCGGCGTCTACGCGGGCGACGCCTACATCGGCGACTGGGCCGGCACGCTCGACGCGGTGCGCGCGCTCAAGCCGCGCGTGCTGGTGCCCGGGCGCGGCGCAGTGCTGCAGGGCGAAGCCGCCTGCGCCGAGGCGATCGGGCTCACGAAGGACTTTCTCTCGACGCTGCTCGACAGCGTGCGCGCGGGCATCACCGCGGGCGAGACGCTCAAGGGCTGCTTCGCGCGCGCCGAGGCGGCCATGACGCCGCGCTTCGGCGGCTGGCCGGTGTTCCAGCACGTGCTGCCGTTCGACGTCTCGCGCGCGTACGACGAGCTGCGCGGCATCGAGCACCCGGTCGTCTGGACCGCCGAGCGCGACCGCGAGCTCTGGCAGGTCCTGCGCGGCACCTGAGCCGCCCCCTTTTTCAACAAAGCAACGGAGACAACAAACGATGAAGCGCTTCCTTCCCCTGCTGGCCGCGACCCTCGCGCTCGCCGCCGCATCCTTCGCATCGGCGCAGCCTGCGGCCTACCCCAGCCAGCCCGTGAAATGGATCGTGCCCTACGTGGCCGGCGGCGGCACCGACAACCTCGCGCGCTCGCTGGCCGAGGCCATGCAGCCGTCGCTCGGCCAGCCGTTGATCATCGACAACCGCCCCGGCGCGTCGACCAACATCGGCGTGTCGGTGATGATGCAGGCCAAGCCCGACGGCTACACGATCATGCAGGCCGAGAACGCGGCGCTGCTGTTCAACGAGCACATGTTCGCCAAGCTGCCCTACAAGCCGGCGACCGACTTCACCTACATCGGCACCATCGGGCGCTTCCCGGTGGCGCTGGTCGTGCACCCCGACTTTCCCGCGAAGAACGTGGCCGAGTTCGTGCGCTACGTGAAGGCCAACCCCGACAAGGTGAGCTACGCCTCGCCCGGCAACGGCTCGCCGCACCACATGGCGATGGAGCTGTTCAAGCAGAAGGCGGGCCTCACGATCACCCACGTGCCGTACAAGGGCGCCGCGCCCGCCATGACCGACGTGATGGGCGGCCAGGTGCCGACGATGATGCTCGACCTGGCCTCGGGCCTGCCGATCATCAAGTCGGGCAAGGTGCGCGTGCTGGCCATCGCGCTGCCGCAGCGCGCCAGTGCATTGCCCGAGGTGCCGACCTTCGTCGAGGCCGGCTTCAGCGACGTCAACGCCTACGCCTTCCACGGCCTGATCGGCCCGGCCGGCATGCCGCCCGAGGCCGTGGCGCGCATCAACACCGAGCTGCACAAGGCGATGAAGGCACCGAAGGTGGTGAAGCTGTTTGCGGAGTTCGGTTTCGAGGCGCTGCCCGGCACGCCGCAGGACTTCTACAAGCTCTCGCGCGCAGAAAGCGAGCGCTGGGGCAACATCATCAAGACCGCCGGCGTGAAGCTCGACTAGTCTGAGCCGATCACCAGCCCAGGCCGAGGTGCAGGGGCAGGTAGACGGCCATGCCGGCCAGCATCGTGCCGAGCACGCCGCGCCGCCAGAAGTAGTAGGCACCGCCGACGACCGCTGCGTAGAGGCGGGCGTCGTGCAAGGTGGTGATCAGGTGGCCCTGCGTCATCACGATCTCGGGCGCGATCACGCCGGCCAGCGCGGCGGCCGGCGCGTAGTGCAGCGCGCGGTGCGCCCACTCGGGCAGGCCCCAGGGCCGGTCGAGGATGAAGAAGAAGCAGCGCGTGAGCACGGTGACGCCGGCGAGGCCGGCGATCACGGCCAGGGACCACCAGTCGGTGCCGCCGCCGCTCACTTGTCGTCCTCCGCGTCGGGGTCGAGCCCGAACTGCTTTTCGAGCCAGAAGCACAGCAGCACGGCCACGCCGATCGCGACCACGATGTTGAGCTTGAGCGGCAGCGCATAGGCCGCGACCGCCGTGGCGCCCGCGATGAGCGCGGCCAGCACGCGCAGCCGCGTCGTCGCCATCGAGCAGACGATGGCCACCAGGCTCAGCACGCCGGCAAAGCCCAGGCCCCAGGTTTGCGGAATGAGGTTGGCCAGCGCGATCCCCAGCAGGCTCATGCCCATCCACGCGCACCAGGTCACGAAGTAGTTGCCGGTGAGGTAGGCCTCTTGCGCCAGCCGCTCGGCGGGCGTGGTCGGCGGGGCCGTGTACTGCTTCGTGAAGAGCGCGTAGCTCAGGTCGGCCGTCAGGTAGCCGTGCAGCAGGCGACGCCAGCGCGGCATGTGCATGAGGTAGGGCCGCAGGTGCAGGCTGAACACCACGAAGCGCAGGTTGACGCAGAAGCCGGTCGCCAAAATCACCCAGGCCGGCGCGCCCGCGGCCAGCAGCGGGATGGCGGCCAGCTGCGAGCTGCCGGCGTAGACGAACAGGGTCATCGCCACGGCCTCGAGCACGCTCATGTCCGACTTGACCATGGCCACGCCGGTCATCAGGCCCCAGGCGCCGATGCCGAGCGCGGCCGAGGCCATGTCGCGCATGCCGGCGCGGAACTCGGGCTGGCGGCGCAGCGTGGGCGAGAGGAACATCAGCCGAAGACTTGGCCGGCCTTCAGGTCGAAGCCGCGCAGGAAATCGGCCGCGGGCAGGCGCTTGCCGCCCGGGCGTTGCAGTTCGGTGAGCACCACGGTTTCATCGGCGGCCGCCACGGCGACGCCGGTGGCGTCGGCCGAGACGATGGTGCCGGGCGCGGCGCCTGCGGGGCCGGGCGCCACGTGCGCGGCCCAGAGCTTGACGGTCTCGCCGCCGAGCGGGCTGTTGGCGCCGGGGAACGGATCGAAGGCCAGCACGCGGCGCACGATGGCCGCGGCCGGCTGCGTCCAGTCGATCAGCGCTTCGTGCTTCTCGACCTTGTGGGCGTAGGTGATGCCTTCGGTGGGCTGCGGCGTGCGGGTGAGTTGCCCGATCTGCGCCAGCGCCTCGACCACCATGCGGCCGCCGAGCGCGGCCAGCCGGTCGTGCAGGCGGGCGGTGTTCTCGTCGGGGGCGATGTCGAGCGCCTCGCGCAGCAGCATGTCGCCGGTGTCCAGGCCGGCGTCCATCTGCATGATCGTGATGCCGGTCTGTGCGTCGCCGGCCTCGATGGCGCGGTGGATCGGCGCGGCGCCGCGCCAGCGCGGCAGCAGGCTGGCGTGGATGTTGAGGCAGCCGTGCGCCGGCAGGTCGAGCACCCACTGCGGCAGGATCAGCCCGTAGGCTGCGACCACCATCACGTCGGGCTGCCACGCCAGCAGTGTGTCGCGCGCGGCCGTGGCCTCGTCGGGGTACTTGCCGTCCAGCCGCAGGCTGCGCGGCTGGGCGACGGGCCAGTTGTGGGCCACGGCGCACTGCTTGACGGGCGACGCCTGCAGCTTCATGCCACGGCCGGCGGGCCGGTCGGGCTGGCTCATCACGCCGACGATGTCATGGCCGGCGGCGGCGATGGCCTCCAGGGCGACGCGCGCGAACTCGGGCGTGCCCGCAAAAACGACTTTCAACGCGCTCAATCCCGGATCCGTTCGAATTCGAGGTCATCCCCCGTGTGGTACCGGCGCACCACGCCGGTGGGGTCGATGTAGATATAGAGCATGCGACGCTCGTTGATGGCCTTGTAGCGCCAGGTCCAGACGGTGCCGTCGAAGGAGCTGACGCGGCTGATTTCGTAGGGCTTGCCGTAGAAGGCCAGCACCTCGTTCTGGCGCCAGCGGTCGACCTGGATGTCGTGGCCGAAGCGCGCCTCGGTGAGCACCTGGGTCACCGAGACGACCTTGCCGGACGCGTCGAGGTCGATGTCGACCACCTCGAAGCCGGCCGGCATGCGCGAATACTGCAGGCGCTCGCCGCCGCCGTTGAGCGGGTAGCGGCCGGTGGGCGCGCCCAGGCGCTGCAGGGTTTCGGCGGCGGAGGTGCCGGGCTGGATGCGCGTGGGTTCGCTGACGCAACCCGCCAGGAACAACAGTCCGGCGGCGGCCAGCGAGGACCACGCAGCCCGGTGGCTCATGCCCTTGCTTCTTTCATGTCCTCGCGCTGCTGCTTGAGGAGCTTGCTCTTGATGCGGTTGCGCTTGAGCGGCGACAGGTATTCGACGAACACCTTGCCCATGAGATGGTCGAGCTCGTGCTGGATGCACACGGCCAGCAGGCCCTCGGCCTCGATGGTGTGGGTGTTGCCGTCGGCGTCGAGCGCCTGGACCTTGACCGAGGTGGAGCGCATCACGCCGTCGTAGATGCCGGGCACCGAGAGGCAGCCCTCTTCATTCAGCACCTTTTCGTCGCTGGCCCAGGTGATTTCCGGGTTGATGAGCACGATCGGCTCGTTGCGCTCTTCGGAGACGTCGATCACGACCACGCGCTCGTGCACGTCGATCTGGGTCGCGGCCAGGCCGATGCCGCTCGCGTCGTACATGGTTTCCAGCATGTCGGCGACCAGCGTCTTGATGCGCGCGTCCACGCCCTGCACCGGCTTGGCCACCGTGTGCAGGCGCTTGTCGGGGTAACTCAGAATGATTCGTTTGGCCATGAAATCGGGGGGAAGTTGTGGCTATTTTCGCCAATTCCGCGACGCGTCGCGGCGCATTGGCGCGAAAACGTTGCCCTTGCAAGGGCTTCGGGCGCAGAATTCGTAGCAAATTGTGAGATTCGTATGCGCCACGATACTTCGTGCGCTCACCCATCCAGACATGACACAGCCCAGCTCCACCGAACACCAGCGCCCGACCTTCTTTGCCTTCTGGACGGCCGCCCTGGCAGTGGCCGGCAGTTGCGGCGCCACGGCGGCCTGGGCGCAGACGACCTACCCCGTCACGCCCCAGCAGCGCGCCACCGCCCAGCAGACCGCCCAGGCCGGCGTGCCACTGAGCGAGCTGTCGCCGAAGGCGCCCGACGAGTACACCGTCAAGCCCGGCGACACGCTCTGGGCCATCTCGCGCCTGTACCTGCTGCGCCCCTGGCGCTGGCCGGAGCTGTGGGGCATGAACATCAACGAGATCCAGGACCCGCACCGCATCTACCCGGGGCAGGTGCTGTACCTGGACAAGAGCGGCGGCCGCGCGCGCCTGACCACCCGCCGCAGCGTGGGCGGCGGCGACGGCGGCACCATCAAGCTGTCGCCGCGCACGCGCTTCGACTCGCTCGCCGGCATGGCCCTGCCCACGCTCAACCCGAGCCTGATCGAGCCCTTCCTCAGCGAACCCATCGTGGTCGACGCCAACACGCTCGACGCCGCGCCGCGCATCGTGGCCGGCAACGACAGCCGCGTGCTGCTGTCGCGCGGCGACCGCGCCTATGCACGCGGCAACGCCGAGTCGCCGCTGGTCGAGAAGCCGGGCCCGGTGCAGCACTACCGCATCTTCCGCAGCGCCACGCCGCTGAAAGACCCCGGCACCGGGGAAATCCTCGGCTACGAGGCGCAGTACCTGGGCAAGGCGCAGCTGCAACGCGGCGAATCGACCACCATCGAGACGACCGGCGACAAGGACGTCATCACGGTCGTGCCGGCCAGCATCGACATCATTGCGTCGCGCGAGGAAATGCGCGCCGGCGACCGCCTGCTGCCCGAGCCGCCGCGCCAGCTGCTGAGCTACGCGCCGCGCGCGCCCTCCACCCAGGTGGACGGCCGCATCGTGTCGGTCTACGGCAACGCCGTGCAGTACGCGGCGCAGAACCAGGTCGTGGCCATCAACAAGGGCACGCGCGACGGCGTCGACAACGGCCACGTGCTGGCCATTTTGAAGAACGGCGAGACCATCCTCGACCGCACCGGTGCGCGCAAGGAAACCATCAAGCTGCCGAACGAGCGCATCGGCCTGTTGATGGTGTTCCGCACGTTCGAGAAAGTCTCGTACGCACTGGTGCTCGAAATCAACGACACTCCCCGCGCCGGCGACTTCCTCGTCAATCCCTGACACGCGCCTGAGGCTTCTTTCTCGCACACTCGTTTGGAACGCGCAGAACTCGCAGGCTGGCTGCGACTTTCACTGACCCCAGGCGTCGGCGACGGCGCCGCACGCCGCCTGCTCGCGGCCTTCGGGCTGCCCGACGCGATCTTCGCGCAGCCGGAGGCGACGCTGTGCGAAGTCGTCAGCACCGCCCAGGCCGCCGCGCTCAAGCAGCCGCCCTCCGGCCTGCAGGCGCAGGTCGACCAGACCTGGCAATGGCTGCACCCCGCGGACGACCCCACCGGCGGCGCCATCACGCGCCGCGTGGTGACGCTCGGCGATGCCGGCTACCCGGGTTCGCTGCTCGAGATGGTCGACCCGCCGCTGATGCTCTACGTGCTCGGCGCCGCCGCCTTCGACCTCACGCAACTCGGCCGCAGCCTCGCCGTGGTCGGCAGCCGCAACCCGACGCCGCAGGGCGCCAGCCATGCGCGCGCCTTTGCGCGGGCGCTGGGCGAAGCGGGGCTGCCTGTGGTCTCGGGCCTGGCGCTCGGCATCGATGGGGCGGCGCATCTGGGCGCGCTCGACGCGGCCGGCGACGCACCGGTGCTCGCCACGGTGGCCGTGGTCGGCACCGGCCTGGACCGCGTCTACCCCGCGCGCCACCGCGACCTGGCGCACCGCATCACGCTGCAGGGGCTGATCGTGAGCGAGCTGCCGCTGGGCACGCCGCCGCTCACGCAGAACTTTCCCAAGCGCAACCGCCTCATCGCGGGCCTGGCGCGCGGCACGCTGGTGGTCGAGGCCGCACTGGCGTCGGGCTCGCTCATCACCGCACGGCTCACCTCGGAGCAGGGCAAGGAAGTGTTCGCGATCCCGGGCTCGATCCACTCGCCGCAATCGCGTGGCTGCCATGCGCTGATCCGGCAGGGTGCGAAGCTGGTCGAGTCGGTGAACGACATCCTCGAAGAGCTGCCGCCGCTGGCGCCAGCCGCTCGCACGGTTGCCAGCGACACGCCTTCGCCGGCCCCGGAACACCCACTGCTCGATGCCCTTGGCTTCGACCCGGTGAGCCTCGATGCGTTGAGCGCACGCACCGGCTGGAGTGCGGCCCAGCTGCAGGCGAAGATGCTCGAGCTTGAACTCGACGGGCATGTCTCGCGTTTGCCCGGCGGCCTGTTTCAAAGAGCAGCCGTCGGCTGACGCCCGGTCCGCGCCCGCTTTTTCGTGAAACACCGCGGAACCGGCTTTGCCGGGCCGCTGGTGTTGCCCCCGGTAGGGGGTTGGCGCAGCGACACGAAGTGCGCGAAGACTGGGGGCGAGCAACGGTTTCCTGGGCTATATTGGGCCCATGTTCGAAGTGCTCGTGTTTGTGTATGAAAACTACTGGCGCGGCGATGCCTGCCCCGAACCCGAACAGCTGGGCCGCAAGCTCAGTGCGCACGGTTTCGAGGCGGACGAAATACGCGACGCCCTGCAGTGGCTCGACGGCCTGAGCCTTGCCACGCAAGGCCTGCAGTTTGAACACCAGGCCAGTGAAGGCGATGACGACAACGCCATCACCACTGCCCGCGTCACGCTGGGCGGCGCGCCCGATGCGGCGCTGCCGCAGTCGAGCCAGTCGATGCGCGTGTACTCGCCGTCGGAACAGGAACACCTCGGCGCCGAGTGCCTCGGCTTCATCCGCTTTCTCGAACTGTCGAACGTGCTGCCCTGCGGCCTGCGCGAGATCGTCGTCGAGCGCGCGATGGCCGCGCCGGGCGACCCGGTGGCATTGGACGAACTCAAGATCATCGTGCTGATGGTGCACTGGAGCACGGGCATCGAGCCCGACGCACTCGTGCTCGACGAGCTTTGCGAGAGCCGCGAAGGCCGTACGGCACACTGAGCTCGCCTCCGAGCTGCGCGCACTTCCCCACAGACGAGAGCAGCCGCGCGGCTGACTAGTTCAGCAGTCGCTCGGGATTCGCGTCAAGCTTCGCCAGCGCCTCTCGCGTGGCGCGCGCGGTGAGCGTTTCTTCCTCGGCCGGCACCAGCAGGCCGGCCTGCAGGTACATCGCCAGCCGTCCGGCCTGGATGAGGAAGCTGCGGCCGTCGGCCGAGGCGAACAGGTGCAGCTGCTTGCGGTCGCTGCGCCAGACGAACTGGACCTGCGTGACGCGGTCGTTGTGGTCCAGCATGAACCAGTTGCCGACCTGCAGCTCGTGGGTCCACGCGAGCATGTCCTCGGCCACCTTGACGCCGGCGGTGTCGGAAATGACCTCGATCGCGGTCGCGTCCACGCCGAGCAGCAGCTCGATGCTCTGCGCGTCCAGCGGCAGGCTGGAGGCGCTGCCGTCGTCGGTCACGAAGTCTTCCAGGTGCGCCAGCCGCTCGGCCATGGCCTCGATCTTGGCCTGGGGAATGGCCTCGGTCTTCGACATGAAGGCGTCGGTGAGCGTGGCGCCGATGGTCTTGATGTGGCCTTCCTGCGGCTCGCCGACGATGCCCAGCAGGTCCATGCCCTGGCGCAGTCGCTGCAGCAGCTGCGGCAGGTCTTGAATCACGCGGGCGCGGTCGGCGCGGTTGGGCTTGGCGCTGGCGGCCCAGACCAGCTCGGAGGCCACCCGCTTGAGCATCACGGTGTGCTCGCCCTGCGCGCCGTAGCGCAGCGCGGCGATGGCCAGCACCTCGGCCCAGACCTTGAACAGGAACTCGCGGATCTCGTCGCGCACCGGCATGTCGTTGAGCATCTTGCGCAACTCGATGGTGTACTGGATCGCCATCGTCTCCTTCTGTTCGACCTGCTGCGCCACGCTCATGACGCGCTGCGTGGCGTCGCTCTGCGTGAGGTAGCGGCTGAGGAAAGCGACGAACTCGTCGAACACCAGCTTGAACACGCGCTGGCCGGTCTCGGGGTACTGCTCGATCACCTGCACCACGCGCTTGATCTCGTTCTCGAGCGCGCTGCCGGTGATGGCAGCGGCGTCGAAGCCCATCACGCAGGAGCCCATGCGGTCGATCAGCATGCGCGCGGGGTGCTGCAAGGTGCCGAAGAACTCGGGCTCGGCGATGGCCACGCGCAGCACGGGCATCTGAAGCCGCGCGAACCACACGCGGGCGGAGAACGGGATGCGCTCTTCCGCGAGGATGGCCTGGAACATCAGCGCCACGATCTCGACCGTGGCCTTGTCGGCCGTGGTGGGCGCGCGCTTCTTGAGCTCGGCGGTGCGCCGGCGCAGGTCGACGGCGGTCTGCTGGATCAGCGTGGCCTGCTCGCCGCCGCCGTCGATGTACTGCGTGGCCGCCATGCGGTAGGCAACCTCGGCATCGGCGATGGCGCCGGCAAAGGTGCGTGAAAACACGCGGGGCGCGGCCACGCCGCCACCGGTGCCGGTCGTGCCCCCGCCCGGTTGCGAGACGCCGGCCTCGCCGCCGATGCGCGCGGCGACAAAGCGCTTGAGGCTCAGCAGCGCGGTCTGCGCGCGCTGCCGCGCGAAGGCGAGCGGCGAGCTGCCCATCATCGAGCTGGAGGCCGGCCCCGACGACGGCACGGACGCCGCATGCGAGGCCTGGAAAGCGAAGCCCGGACGCTGCGGCTGCGATGGCTGCTGGCCGTGCGGCACGGCCGCACCTGCCGGCGAGCCCTGCCCCATCGGCATGCTCGACGACACCGGCATGCCCATGGACGACGGGCCGCCGCCCGAATCGCCCGTGCGGCGCACGAAGCTCTTGAGGTCGATTTCGGGCATCACGCCCTGCGCGATCAGGAAGGCGTTGGCGCTTTCGTAGGCCTTCACGACCACGTCCGCCAGTGCCTGCTGCGCCGTGCCTTGCACGCGGCCCCAGGCCTCGCGGCTCAGGCCGGCGGCCAGCCACTGTTCCACCAGCAGCTTGGCCAGGGTCTCGGGCTTGAGCACGTCCCGGGCGTCGAGCTCGTTCGTGCCTTCGAGGTGCTGGATGCGCAGGCGCAGGTCGCTGAGTTCGAAGCTGGCCTTGTCGTGGATGGTCTGTGCCAGGCGCGAGGCGAGGATGTTGCTCTCGACCACCTCGTCGCCGATGAGTTCCAGCCGCAGTGCCGCGGGGGCCGACGAGGTGCCGCCCACCGGGCCCGTGCCCAGCGCCTTGCGCCAGCCGGTCTGCGCCAGCGACACCCACTGCGAGGCATGGCCCTGGAACGCCACGAGGTCGTCGCGGCTTTCCTGCATGGTGCGCGCGCTGCCGACATCGGAGGCCACCGCGGTCAGCCGGTCGCGGATGGCCTGGGCCAGCGGAGCGATCGCACCTTCCGTGGCCGCCACGAAACGCTCACGCGCCTCGCGTGCGAGCTGCAGGGAAGAAGCGGACCGCGCAGTGCTCATTGATGGATCGGAAAGGCCGGAGAGAACGGTTCATCGGCGACAGCCCCGAGCTTGCATCGGGATGCGCCACCGCACAAGTGCGGGTGACGCGAAGCTGGCGCCGAAGTATCCCTCAGACGACGGCGCCGGCGTTCGGGTCGTCGCCGCCCGAGTCGCCGTCGCGCTTGACCGGCGGGCCCTTGATCAGGTCCTCGCGCTTCACGCCCAGCCACATGGCGATCGCGGCCGCCACGAAGCACGACGAGTAGATGCCGAAGCAGATGCCGATGGTCAGCGCCAGCGCGAAGTAGTGCAGCGTCGGACCGCCGAAGAAGAACATCGACAGCACCACGAGCTGCGTGGAACCGTGGGTGATGATCGTGCGGCTGATGGTCGAGGTGATCGCGTTGTCGATGACTTCGGTGGTCGTCATCTTGCGGTAACGCCGGAAGTTCTCGCGCACGCGGTCGAAGATCACGACCGACTCGTTCACCGAGTAGCCCAGCACCGCCAGCACCGCCGCCAGCACCGCCAGCGAGAACTCCCACTGGAAGAAGGCGAAGAAGCCCAGGATGATCACCACGTCGTGCAGGTTGGCCAGCACGGTGGACAGCGCGAACTTCCACTCGAAGCGGAACGCCAGGTAGATCATGATGCCGATCACCACCATGGCCAGCGCCTTGATGCCGTTGGAGGTCAGCTCGTCGCCGACCTGCGGTCCGACGACCTCGATGCCGCGCTGCGTGGCCGACGGGTCGACCGACTTCAGCGCCTGCATGACCTGCGCGCTCTGCTGGTCGGAGCTCATGCCCTTCTGGGTGGGCAGGCGGATCTGCACGTCGCGCGAGGTGCCGTAGTTCTGCACCTGCACTTCGGGATAGCCGAGCTTGGTGACGGCCTCGCGCACCTTGCCGATGTCGGCCGATTGCTCGTAGGCCACTTCCATCACCGTGCCGCCGGTGAACTCCACCGACAGGTGCAGCCCGCGGTGGAACAGGAAGAACAGCGCCAGCGCAAAGGTTGCGAAGGAAATGATGTTCAGCACCAGGGCATGGCGCATGAACGGGATGGTCTTGTGGATGCGGAAGAATTCCATGGCGATGGTCCTCGGCCGTTACTTGGTGTCGACCACGGCCGTGCCGTCGGTCTTGGGCCGCCAGACGGTGCCGATCGACACAGACTTGAGCTTCTTCTTCTGGCCGTACCAGAAGTTCACGAGGCCGCGCGAGAAGAACACGGCGGAGAACATCGAGGTGACGATGCCGATGCAGTGCACCACCGCGAAGCCGCGCACCGGGCCCGAGCCGAAGGCCAACAGCGCGATGCCCGCGATCAGCGTGGTCACGTTGGAGTCGAGAATCGTGCCCCAGGCGCGGTCGTAGCCCGCGTGGATGGCGGCCTGCGGCGAGGCGCCGTTGCGCAGCTCTTCGCGCACGCGCTCGTTGATCAGCACGTTGGAGTCGATGGCCACGCCGATGGCCAGCGCCATGGCCGCGATGCCGGGCAGCGTGAGCGTGGCCTGCAGCATCGACAGAATGGCGACCAGCAGCATCAGGTTCACGGCCAGCGCGATCGACGAGAACAGGCCGAACAGCGCGTAGTAGGCACACATGAAGACCATGATGGCCAGGAAGCCGTACATCACGCTCTTGAAGCCTTTTTCGATGTTGTCGGCACCGAGCGTCGGGCCGATCGTGCGCTCCTGGATGATCTCCATGGGCGCGGCCAGCGAGCCGGCGCGCAGCAGCAGGGCCAGGTCGCTGGCTTCGGCCACCGTCATCGAGCCCGAGACCTGGAAGCGGTTGCCCAGCTCGCCGTTGATCGACGGGGCCGTGAGCACTTCGCCCTTGCCCTTCTCGAAGATCAGCATGGCCATGCGCTTCTTGTAGTTCTCGCGGCTGACGTCGCGCATGATGCGACCGCCCTTGGCGTCCATGGTCAGGTCGACCTTGGGCTGGTTGCTCTGCTGGTCGAAGCCGGGCTGGGCGTCGGTGAGGTTCTCGCCGGTGACGAGCACCTGCTTCTTCACGATCACCGGGCGGCCACCGCGGTCGAGGAATTTCTCGGAGCCGAAGGGCACGGGCGCGCCGCTCAGTTCGGCCGCGCGGCCTTCGGCGCTTTCGTCGACCATGCGCATTTCGAGCGTGGCGGTGCGGCCCAGGATTTCCTTGGCCTTGGCCGTGTCCTGCACGCCGGGCAGCTGCACGACGATGCGGTCCAGGCCCTGCTGCTGGATCACCGGCTCGGCCACGCCGAGTTCGTTGATCCGGTTGTGCAGGGTCGTGATGTTCTGCTTGAGCGCGGCGTCCTGCAGGCGGCGGGCCGCCTCGGGCTTGATGGTGGCGGTCAGGCGCCAGTTGGTGCCGTCTTGCGTGTCTGTGGTGCTGAGGTCGGGGAACTGGTCCACGATCAGGCGCTTGGCGGTCTCCAGCGAGGCCGCGTCGCGGAAGGTCACCTCGACGGTCTGGCCGTTGCGGCTGACCTGGGTGCCGCGGATGCTCTTGTCGCGGAAGGTGGTGCGCAGGTCGCTCGCGAACGATTCGGCCTTCTTGTCGATGGCGCCCTTCATGTCGACCTGCAGCAGGAAGTCGACGCCGCCGCGCAGGTCCAGGCCCAGGTACATCGGGAACGCATGCAGCGACGTGAGCCACTTGGGCGAACGCGACAGCAGGTTCAGCGCCACCGTGTAGGGCGGGTCGCTGGCGTCGGGCACCAGGGCGCGCTGCACGACGTCGCGCGCCTTGAGCTGGTCGTCGGTGGTGGTGAAGCGGGCGCGCAGCGAGCCGGCGTCCAGCGTCACCAGGTCGGGCGTCAGGCCGGCCGCCTTCAGCGCCTCCTCGACCCGGGTCTGGGTGGCGGCATCGACCTTGACGGTCGTCTTGGCCGCGGACACCTGCACCGCGGGTGCCTCGCCGAAGAAATTGGGCAGGGCGTAGATGAGCCCCACGAGCAGCACGATCACGATGATCGTGTACTTCCAGACCGGGTAACGGTTCATGAGAAGGCGCTTTTCACAAGCGTTTCAGAAATGGAACACGGCGTGACTTGGGGCCCTGCGCCCTGAAGCGCAAGGTTCAGCTCACGCTTTTATTGCTTGACGGCGCCCTTGGGCAGCACCTGGACCACCGCGCTGCGCTGGATCTTGATCTCGACGCCGTTGGCGATTTCCAGGCCGAGGTACTGGTCGTTCAGCGAGGTGATCTTGCCGAGCACACCGCCGGCCGTGGCGACTTCGTCACCCTTGGCCAGGGCTTCGATCATGGCGCGGGCCTCTTTCTGGCGCTTCATTTGCGGGCGGATCATGACGAAATACAGCACCACGAACATCAGCACCAGCGGCAGCATGCTGCCCAGCGAAGACAACATGTCGCCACCACCGGCGGCTGCGGGCGCGGTTTGAGCGAAAGCAGAGGAAATGAACAAGAGAGTCTCCAGCAGAGGGAAGAGAGAAGAAAAAGACTTCAGATGCGCGGGCCGGGCCCGCGGTTCCGCGCCCACGAGGGATGCGGGCCGCAAGTCAGAGGCTCGGCGGGGGAGGCCGCGCGCAGTCGGGCATTGTATTCGGCGCGGATGGCCGTTTCGCGCCCTTATCCGGCGCACCCCCGAGGGCTTTCAGCTATCGTTTAAATAGCAAAGAGCGCCGCAGGGGCGCTCTTTGTCAGGGGAAACGTGCCTGTCGGATCAGGCCACTGCGCGCTGCGCCTGGGGGTTGCGCCACTTGCCCATCAGCTCGGTCCAGCGGGTGCGGGCCGCCGCGAGGTTGCGCTCCTTGACGTGGCCGTAGCCGCGGATCTGCTCGGGCAGGCTCGCGATCTCCAGCGCCAGCGCGTGGTTGTCGGCGCGCAGGCCCTTGAGCACTTCCTCGATGCTGGCGCGGTACTCGCCGATGAGGGCGCGCTCGGTCTTGCGTTCCTCGGTGCGGCCGAAGACGTCGAGCGCCGTGCCGCGCAGGCCCTTGAGCTTCGCCAGGAAGCGGAAGCCCGTGAGCATCCAGGGGCCGAACTTCTGCTTCTGCAGCTGGCCCTTGGTGTTCTTCTTGGCCAGCAGCGGCGGCGCCAGGTGGTAGTTGAGCTTGTAGTCGCCTTCGAACATGCCCTCGACACGATCGAGGAAGCTGCGGTCGGTGTGCAGGCGGGCGACTTCGTACTCGTCCTTGTAGGCCATGAGCTTGAACAGGTAGCGCGCCACCGTTTCGGCCAGGCCCGTGCTCTTGCCGACGGCCGACTCGACCTGCTGCACGCGGCCGACGAAGGCCTTGTATTCCTCGGCGTAGGCGGCGTTCTGGTAGCCGGTCAGGAACTCTGCGCGGCGCGCCACCAGGGCCTCGACCGTCTCGCGCTTCTTGAACTCGATGACCTGGCCCGGGCGCACGCGCTTTTGCAGCTCGTCCGGGCGCACGGCGGCCTGGCGGCCCCACTCGAAGGCGGTCTTGTTGTTCTCGACGGCCACGGCGTTCAGCTCGATGGCGCGCATCAGCGACTCGTGCGCCAGCGGCACCCAGCCCTTTTGCCAGGCGTAGCCCAGGATCATCGGGTTGACGTAGATGGTGTCGCCCATCAGCGCGGTGGCGGCGGCATCGGCGTCGAAGGCGCCCAGGCCGTCGATGCCCACGGCGCGCGCAATTTCAGCGGCGCAGGCGTCTTCGGGGTTCTGCCAGTTGGCGTTGCGCACGAAGGCGGCCGTGGGCGCGCTGTGGCTGTTGAGCGCCACGTGCGTGCGCCCTTCGCGCATGCGCGCCATGGTCTCGGCGTTGATCGTGACCAGCGGGTCGCAGGCCAGGATCAGGTCGGCCGCCGCGGTGCCCACGCGGGTGGTGCGGATGTCGTCCTGCGTGTCGCCGATGAGCACGTGGCTCCAGGTGGCGCCGCCCTTTTGCGCCAGGCCCGCCGCGTCCTGCGTGACGATGCCCTTGGCCTCAATGTGCGCGGCCATGCCCAGCAGCTGGCCGATGGTGATCACGCCGGTGCCACCGACGCCGGCGACCACCACGCCCCAGACCTTGCCGCCCGCGAGCGACGGAATGGCGGGCTCGGCCAGCAGGCCGAACTCGGCCGGCGTGGCCGCCTTGTTCTTGCCCTTTTTCTTGAGCTGGCCGCCTTCGACGGTGACGAAGCTCGGGCAGAAGCCCTTCAGGCAGCTCATGTCCTTGTTGCAGCTGCTCTGGTTGATGGTGCGCTTGCGGCCGAATTCGGTTTCCAGCGGCTCCACCGAGAGGCAGTTGCTCTGCACGCTGCAGTCGCCGCAGCCTTCGCAGACCAGCTCGTTGATGACCACGCGCTTGGCCGGATCGACGGCCGTGCCGCGCTTGCGGCGGCGGCGCTTCTCGGTCGCGCAGGTCTGGTCGTAGATGATGGCCGTGGTGCCGGCCATGGCGCGGAACTCGCGCTGGATGTCGTCGAGCAGGTCGCGGTGCTTCACCTGCACGTGGTCGCCCGGAATGCTCACGCCCTCGTACTTCTCGGGCTCGTCGGTGACGATCACGACCTTCTTGGCACCTTCGGCGTGCAGGCTCTCGGCAATCTGCAGCACCGAGTGGCCCTCGGGGCGCTCGCCGACCTGCTGGCCGCCGGTCATGGCGACCGCGTCGTTGTAGAGGATCTTGTAGGTGATGTTCACGCCCGCCGCGATGCTCTGGCGGATGGCGAGCAGGCCGCTGTGGAAGTACGTGCCGTCGCCCAGGTTGGCGAAGATGTGCTGGTCGGTCGTGAAGGGCTGCTGGCCGACCCATGGCACGCCCTCGCCGCCCATCTGCGTGAAGCCGATGGTGGAGCGGTCCATCCAGGTCGCCATGAAGTGGCAGCCGATGCCGCCCATCGCGCGCGAGCCTTCGGGCACGACGGTGCTGGTGTTGTGCGGGCAGCCCGAGCAGAACCAGGGCTGGCGCGTGGCGTCGGCCACGCTGGTGGAGGCCTGCTGCACCACCATCGCGCGCTCCTTGGCCTCGAGGATGGCCAGTTGCGCGTCGATGCGCGCGGCCATGTCGGCGCCCGCGGCGGCCAGCAGGCCCGTCTTCTTCAGGCGCCCGGCGATGGCCTTGGCGATGAGGGCCGGGTTCAGGTCGGCGTTGGCGCGCAGCAGCGTGTGCGAGGTCGGGTTGGGCATCGACCATTCGCCGCCGGAGTAGCCGTCGTCCGTGGAGCTGGCGCCTTCGTCGAACTTGCCGACCACGTTGGGGCGCACGTCGGAGCGCCAGTTGTAGAGCTCTTCCTTCAGCTGGTACTCGATGACCTGGCGCTTCTCCTCGACCACCAGGATTTCCTGCAGGCCGGTGGCGAATTCGCGCGTGAGCTGCGCCTCCAGCGGCCACACCACGCCCACCTTGTGCAGGCGGATGCCCAGCTGGCGGCAGGCCTCGTCGTCCAGGCCCAGGTCGATGAGCGCCTGGCGGGTGTCGTTGTAGGCCTTGCCGCTGGCCATGATGCCGAAGCGGTCGTTCGGGCCTTCGATGACGTTGTGGTTCAGGCGGTTGGCGCGGATGTAGGCCAGCGCGGCGTACCACTTGTAGTGCATGAGCCGGGCTTCCTGCTCCAGCGCATGGTCGGGCCAGCGGATGTGCAGGCCGCCGGGCGGCATCTCGAAGTCGGTGGGGATGACGATGTCGACGCGCTCGGGGTCGATCATGGCCGTGGCGCTCGACTCGACGATCTCCTGGATCGTCTTCATGCCCGACCACACGCCCGAGAAGCGGCTCAGCGCGAAAGCGTGGATGCCGAGGTCGAGGATTTCCTGCACGTTGGCCGGGAAGAACACCGGCGTGCCGCAGGCCTTGAAGATGTGGTCGCTCTGGTGTGCTGCGGTCGAGCTCTTGGAGATGTGGTCGTCGCCGGCCACCGCGATCACGCCGCCCCAGGCGGTGGTGCCGGCCATGTTGGCGTGCTTGAAGACGTCGGAGCAGCGGTCCACGCCCGGGCCCTTGCCGTACCAGATGCCGAAGACGCCGTCGAACTTGTTGGTGCCCTGCGGCGAGAAGCCCAGTTGCTGCGTGCCCCACAGCGCCGTGGCCGCAAGCTCTTCGTTCACGCCGGGCTGGAAGACGATGTTCTGTTCCTTGAGGAACTTGCTGGCTTTCCACAGCGCCTGGTCGTAGCCGCCGAGCGGGGAGCCGCGGTAGCCGCTGATGAAGCCGGCGGTGTTCTTGCCGACCTGCTTGTCGCGCAGGCGCTGCAGCATCGGCAGCTTGACCAGGGCCTGGACCCCGCTCATGAAGGCGCGCCCGTAGTCGAGGCTGTATTTGTCGTCGAGCGTGACGGTTTCTAGCGCGCGGCGAATGTGCTCGGGCAGCGGGGCGTTCATGTGGTCTGTCTCCGTGTGGCAGGGCTTTGTGGGCCTGGCTGAATTGGCGGTGGGTCTGTGCCCGGTAGGGCGCAAGCCCATGGTGACGCAAAGTGTATGCCGGGGTCCGCGACAGGTGTTTGCGTTTTTTGCTTCGAAAAAACGACTTTCAGAAAGAATCTTGCTTAACATCCACCCCTATGGAAAGCATTGACAAGTTCGACCTCGCTATCCTGCAAGAACTGCAGACCGATGGCCGCCTCACGAACGCCGAGTTGGCGCAGCGCGTGGGCCTGTCGGCGGCGCCTTGCTGGCGCCGCGTGCGGGCGCTGGAAGATGCCGGCTTCATCAAGGGCTACCGCGCCGAGATCGACCGCCACAAGATCGGGCTGGGCGTGCTCGCCTTCGTGCGCGTGGACACCGAGCGCGTCACCCACGAAGCCACGCGCAAGCTCGAAGACGCGATCCGCAAGATGCCCGAGGTGGTGGCCTGCCACTACATCAGCGGCACCGGCACCTTCGAGCTGCAGGTGGTGGCGCAGGACCTGAACGGCTTCTCGGCCTTCGCGCGGCAGAACCTCATGAACCTGCCGAACGTGAAAGACCTGCACACCAGCTTCTCGCTGGGCGAGGTGAAGGCCAACAGCGCGCTGCCGCTGGGGCACCTGGCGAAGTAGCCGCCCCTTGAAAAAGAAAAGGGCCGCCTCCCGCGAGGGAGCCGGCCCGTCCATCCACCCGAGGGCGGTGCACCTTCTATCTGGTTAGAAGGTGATGTCCTTCTCGACGTCCTGCAGCTTGCGGCGGGCCAGCGCCAGGTTCGACTTCGCCTTGTCGAGCACGAAGTAGATGAACACGCCTTCCTTCTGCGCCATCGGACGCAGCAGGTGGTACTGCTTGCCCAGCGTGATCAGGATGTCTTCGATGGTGTCGCTCAGGCCCAGCGCGCGCATCGTCTTGAGCTTGGCGCGCATCACTTCGGTGTTGCCGGCGGCGGCCACTTCGAGGTCCACGCCGGAGCCGGCGGCGCCCAGCATCATGCCGCTGGCGGAATCGACCACGGCAGCGCACAGGGCGCCGTCGGCGGTCAGGAGGGTGTCGAGGCTGGTCTGGATCGAGGCCATGTCAGTAAATCCTGTGAGTGAAATTCATGCGAATGAAAAAAGAGGGTGGAGACGTCGCATGCCAATCCGTCCCCGCCCGTGAATTCGTGTTGGATGAAACCTAGGGCTGCGGCGCCTCGAGCGCCCGCACGCAGGCCGCCGTGCGGTACATCGCCTGCGCGAGCACCGCGTCGGCGTCGGCGATGACGTTCACGACCAGCGAGGTCTCGCCGCTGTGCACCGGGCTGACGAGCGCAAAGCCGTTGTCGGTCGCGACCGTGATGCAGGTGCAGCGGCCCAGGCGCGCCTCCTGCGACACCACCGCGCCGATGGCGGCGATCGAGCTGGCCATGGCGGCGATGCGTGCGGGCTCGACGTCGCGCCGCGCGACGCTGGCGATCTCGAAGCCATCGGGCGTGGCGATCACCACCGAGGCGATGCCCGTGACCTCGTCGAGCACGCGGCGGGCCTCGACTGCGGCGCGCAGCTTCAGGGCGTGGGGGATCTTCATGGCGCGGCCTCCTCGTCGAGCACTTCGATCTGCATCAACAGCGTCTCGATCAGTGCGACCACATCGTCCTTGCGGCGCGGGTCGACCGCCAGCAGCGGCAGCACCAGCCCGCGCGCCGCCAGCGCCTGCGCGTAGTCGTCCAGCGTGGGGGTGGGGTGCGACGGCAGGCGGCTCACGCCCACGGCGCAGGGCATGCGCTCGAGCGCGCCGGCGAAGCCGCCCAGGTACTGGGCCAGGTCGGCCATCGGGTCGGGCCGGCTGTTGTCCAGCAGGATCGCCAAGCCCAACGCATCGCGCACCAGGATCTTCCACATGAAGTCGAAGCGGCTCTGGCCCGGCGTGCCGTACAGGCGCAGCCGGTCGCCGTTGTCCAGCGTCACCTGGCCGAAGTCGAGCCCCACCGTGGTGGTGGCCTTGGCGACCGAGGTGTCGGCGTTGGCGACCTCGGTGGCGATCGGCGCGGTCTCGCTGATGGCCGCGATGGCCGTGGTCTTGCCCACGCCCATCGGGCCCGTGAAGACGAGCTTGAAGTCCCTCATGCCGGCGCCCTGCTCAGGCCAGCCCGAGGCGTCGGCGGATGCGCGAGAGCAACCCCCGCTTGTGCTGCGCGGCCTCGCCGCCGGCGCCGGCCCCCGAGGGGCGCGGCGCGCGGGCTTCCTCCGACCAGGTCAGCGCGCCTTCTTCCTCCAGCAGGCCGAGGAAGGTGCTGCACTCCTGCACGTCGATGCGGCCCAGCACGCTCAGGCTTTCGGCCGATTGCGCGCTCTTGGACAGCGCGGCCGCCAGCCGCACGTAGATCGGATGGCGCTGCAGGGTCACCTGCGAGGGCCAGCGGATCAGCGAGGCGCGTGCGCGGATCGAGCGCACCATGGCGCGCGCCGCGTCGCCCGAGGCCCCGCTGGGCGCGACCTGGTTGAGCAGCGCGACCAGTTCTTCCGCGTAGATGGGGCGCGCCAGCGTGCGACGCGCGGGCGCAGCGGCCACGGCCTCGCCGCGCGCCACCATCGGCACCACGAAGCGCGCGGACGGCGTCTGCCGCTCGGCGGCGGGCGCATCGCCGTCCACCAGCAACAGGTCGCAGGGCTGCGACTCGCTGACCGTCCACAACGACCGGAGATTGGAGCTGAGGCGAACGATGATCCGCAGGAGCTCGACCTCGACCTGAGGGAGCCCCATGACGCCCAAAACCAATGGCATACCTTCTTCCCTGAGCAATTGTTCTTAATAGTTCCTTATTGTTATATGTGTTAACTAATTGATGCGTTGTGTATCGAGTCGATGCCCAAATTTGGACACGCACCGAGAAGTAACGCACACGCTGGGAGCGCCGAGCCGGTGGCGCGGCCCTTCGCGAGCCCTCTGGGACACTGGGGCCCATGAATTCCGAAGAAGCTGGCCCACGGGCCCTGTCGCACCTGCACACCCTGGGCCTGCTGACCGACGCCGAACACGCGCAGGCGCTCGCGCACCCCGACCTGCCGGACACGCCGCTGCGCACCCCGAGCGAAGCGCTGGGCTGGGCGGCCGCCAAGGGCATCGTCGCGCCGGAGTCACTGCCCGGCCTGCGCGCCCGCGCCGCCCCCGGCGCGCAAGACGAGGCGCATCGCACCGTCGCGAACGCGGTGGCCATGGTCAGCGGCCAGGCGCCGGCCTGGGTGCTGTTCGAGATCAGCCTCATGGCGAACCGCCTGGAAGACGGCGTGACCGAGAGCGCCCTCGATCAACTGCAGGCGCTGCAGCTGGTCGACCCCGCGCAGCACGCACAGGCCCTCAGCCTGCTGCCCGCACAGGAACCCGAATGGGCGGCGCCCGCCTCGCCGGCCGCCACGCTCGCCTGGGCCGTGCGCACCGGCGTGCTGACGCCGGCGCAGCTGCAGGCGCTTGCATCGCCGATGTCCGCGGTCTCGCCGGAAGGCCGGCAGGTCGTGGCCGATGCGCTCGTCCGCACGGAACGCAGCAGCGGCGGCCACACGAAGACCGTGCGCACCCACAGCGTGACGTGGAGTTCCACGGGCGCCTCCGGCTCGCCCCGCGCCGGCAAGGTGATCGCCGTCGTGGCCGTGGTGGCCGTCGCGCTCTACTTCCTGTTCGCCCGGTAGGCGGCAAGGGGGCCCGATAGCGACCGCCTAAAATGCTCGCCCACCGCTTCCCGCCGGGCGGCAAGACACAAGGACCCCGAATGAACTCTCTACGCCGTGCCCTGGCCCTCGGCCTCGCTGCCGCCACGCTCGCCTTCGGTGCCCAGGCCCAGAACCGCGAACTCACCGTGGCCTCCAGCGCCACCTACGCGCCGTTTGCCTTCGAAAACAAGGACAAGCAGATCGTCGGCTTCGACATCGACATCATCAACGCCATCGCCAAGCAGCAGGGCCTGAAGATCAAGATCGTCAACACGCCCTTCACCGGCATCTTCGGCGCGCTGAACAACGGCGACGTCGACCTCGTGATCTCGGGCGTCACCATCAACGAGAAGCGCAAGCAGAGCTACGACTTCACGCCGCCGTACTTCGCGGCACGCCAGCTCATCGCGCTGCCGAAGAACAGTACCGTGGCCTCGCTGAAGGACCTCACGGGCAAGAAGATCGCCGTGGTCAGCGCCTCCACCGCCGACGACATCGCCTCGCGCGAGTTCGGCAAGACCAGCCCCAACATCCGCCGCTTCGAGAGCACGCCGCTCATCATTTCCGAGCTGGCCGGCGGCGGCGTCGATGCCGCCATGGGTGACAACGGCGTGATCGCCTACCGCGTGGCGCAGCACCCCGAGCTGAAGACGCTGGACGACAAGTCCTTCCCCGAAGAGGGCTTCGGCATCGTCGTGAAGAAGGGCGACAAGGCGCTGCTCGACAAGCTGTCGGCCGGCCTGGCGGCCATCCGCGCCGACGGCAGCTACGTGACGATCTACAAGAAGTGGTTCAACAAGGACCCCAACGTGCGCTGAGCCGCACGGCAATTTCCTGAACACGGCCGCCCTCACGCGGCCGTTTCGTTTTTCCGCTGACCGACAGATAGACAGAGAGTTGAGGACGCAAGCATGGAACAACCAGTGCTGCTTTTCGGATGGTTCCGCTGGGACATCCTCGTGGAATACAAGGACCTGTTCTGGCAGGGCGCCTGGATGACGCTGCGCATGACCGTGGTCTGCGTGCTGCTGGGCGCGAGCTGGGGCCTGTGCCTGGCGCTGGCGCGGCTGGCGCAGGCGCGCCACGCGCCGTGGACCTGGCTCACGCGCGTGTTCCTGCGCTGGCCCGCCACGGTGTATGTGAGCTTCTTCCGGGGCACGCCGCTGTTCGTGCAGATCCTGCTCATCCACTTCGCGGTGATGCCGGTGTTCATCCACCCGAGCACGGGCATCCTGATCGACGGCGAGCTGGCGCGCACGCTCAAGCAGGAGCACGGCGCCCTCATCTCCGGCGTGGTTGCGCTCACGCTGAACTCGGCGGCCTACATCTCCGAAGTGTTCCGCGCCGGCATCCAGTCGATCTCGCGCGGGCAGTTCGACGCCGGCCGCTCGCTGGGCCTGAGCCCGGCGCAGGTGATGCGCTACGTGGTGCTGCCGCAGGCCTTTCGCCGCATGCTGCCACCGCTGGGCAACAACGCGATCGCGCTGCTCAAGGACACCTCGCTGGTGTCGGCCATCGGCCTGGCCGAGCTGGCCTACGCCGCGCGCACCGTGGCCGGCGCCTATGCGCGCTACTGGGAGCCGTACCTGGCGATCTCGGTGGTGTACTGGGTGATGACGCTGGTGCTGACCACGCTGCTGCGCCGGCTGGAACACCGTCTCGCACGCAGCGACCGGGGCTAGGCGCGCCGCCTCGCGCCACAATAGCGCGACATGCCGCCCATATCCCCCGAAGAGACACCCCTCCCGCCGGCCCGGCCGCAGCCCTCGAACCTCGCGGCGCTCGAGCCCCTGAAGCTCCCCGTGTTCCGCATGCTGTGGAGCACCTGGCTCATCGCCAACATCTGCATGTGGATGAACGATGTGGCGGCGGCGTGGATGATGACCTCGCTGACCACCTCGCCGATCTGGGTCGCGCTGGTGCAGTCGGCCTCCACCCTGCCGGTGTTCCTGCTCGGTCTTCCGAGCGGCGCGCTGGCCGACATCCTGGACCGCCGGCGCTGGCTGGTGGCCACGCAGTTCTGGCTGGCCGGCACCGCCGTGGTGCTGTGCGCCGCCATCGCGCTCGACGTGATGACCGCGCCGCTCCTGCTGGCGCTCACCTTCGCCAACGGCATCGGGCTGGCGCTGCGCTGGCCGGTGTTCTCGGCCATCGTGCCCGAGCTGGTGCCGCGCCAACAGCTGCCGGCGGCGCTGGGGCTGAACGGCATCGCCATGAACGCCTCGCGCATCGTCGGCCCGCTCACGGCCGGCATGCTGATCGCGAGCGCGGGCAGCGTCTGGGTGTTCGCGCTCAACGCGGTGCTGTCGGTGGCCTCGGGCTTCGTGGTGCTGCGCTGGCGCCGCGAGCACACGCCCAACCCGCTGGGACGCGAGAAGCTCATCAGCGCGATGCGCGTGGGCGTGCAGTTCGTGCGCCAGTCGCAGCGCATGCGGGCGGTGCTCACGCGCGTGTCGCTGTTCTTCTTCCATTCGACGGCGCTGCTGGCGCTGTTGCCGCTGCTGGCACGCAACCTCCAGGGCGGCGGCGCCGGCACCTTCACGCTGCTGCTGGCCGCCATGGGCACGGGCGCGATCATCGCGGTGCTCTTCCTGCCGCGGCTGCGCCAGGCGCTCGGGCGCGACCAGCTGGTGCTGCGCGGCGCCATGCTGCAGTCGGCCGCCACGGC
Organism: Variovorax sp. GW460-12-1-14-LB1; assembly: GCF_059423605.1. Taxonomy (NCBI): domain Bacteria; kingdom Pseudomonadati; phylum Pseudomonadota; class Betaproteobacteria; order Burkholderiales; family Comamonadaceae; genus Variovorax; species Variovorax sp. GW460-12-1-14-LB1. Next base: position 31,903 of record NZ_JBWKYF010000029.1, on the reverse strand, counting down.
CGTGATGGCCGTGGCGCCCAACGCCTGGGTCGCGGTGCCGGCGATGTTCTTCGGCGGCATGGCGTGGATCACGGTGGCCAATTCGCTGTCGGTGTCGGCCCAGCTGGCGCTGCCCGACTGGGTGCGCGCGCGCGGCATGTCGACCTACCAGATGGCGATCATGGGCGCGAGCGCGATCGGCGCGGCGCTGTGGGGCCAGGTGGCCACCGTCACGTCGCTGAAGCTGAGCCTGGCCATCGCCGCCGTGAGCGGCACGCTGCTGATGCTGGCGGCCATGCGCTGGGTGACCGACGTGAGCGGCGAAGACGACGTGCGCCCCGCCCAGGCCGGCTGGGCCACCGGCCCGCCGGCCGAGGCGCCGCAGGAAGACGGCCGCGTGGTGATCACGGTCGAGTACCTGATCGACCCGTCGCGCGCCGCGGCCTTCCACCTCGTGATGCAGCAGACCCGGCGCGCGCGCCTGGGCCAGGGCGCCATCGGCTGGGAGCTGCTGCACGACATCGCGCAGCCCGAGCGCTACGTGGAGCAGATCGTCGACGAGTCGTGGACCGACCACCTGCGCCGCTTCAACCGCGCCACCGCCGCCGACATGGCGCTGCGCGAGCGCCGGCTGGCGTTCCACCTGGGCGAGTCGCCGCCGGTGATCACGCGCTTCGTGGTGCGGCGCTGAGCAGGGCCGTCAGCGGAAGAACGCCAGCCGCGCGAGGAAGGTGTGGTCGGCCTCCGCCGCCATCAGTCCGACCAGCACCAAGAGGCACAGCGGCGGCAGCAGGATGGCGTAGACCAGCGCCATCCGCTCCCACGCCATGTGCATGAAGACCGCGACGATGAGCCCGGCCTTCAGCAGCATGAAGACGATGATCAGGCCCCAGCGCAGGTAGCCCTGCACATGGAAGTAGTCGACCATGTACGACATCGCGCTGAGCACGAACAGGAGCCCCCAGATCTTCAGGTACAGGCCGATTGGGTGCTGCTGGCCAGTGGTGGCGTGGGTGGTGTTCATGATGATGGTCCTCACCAGAGATAGAACAGCGCGAAGATGAAGACCCACACCAGGTCGACGAAGTGCCAGTACAGGCCCACGATCTCGACCACCTGGTAGTTGCCGGCCTTGTCGTAGTCGCCGCGAATGAGCTTGAAGGCCACGGCGAACAGCAGCACCACGCCGGCCGACACGTGCAGTCCGTGGAAGCCCGTGATCATGAAGAAGGCCGCGCCGAACTGCGCCGCGCCCATCGGGTTGCCCCAGGGCCGCACGCCCTCCTCGAGGATCAGCTTGGACCACTCGAAGGCCTGCATGCCCACGAAGAGTTCGCCGAAGGTGGCGGTCACGAGCATCAGCGTGGCGGCATTCACGCGGTCGCCGCGGTAGGCGAAGTTGACCGCCATCGCCATCGTGCCGCTGCTGCTGATGAGCACGAAGGTCATGATCGCGATCAGCAAAAGCGGCACGTCGGCCCCGCCCACGTGCAGCGCGAACACCTCGCTCGGATTCGGCCAGGCCACGGTGGTCGAGACACGCACCGTCATGTAGCCCGTGAGGAAGCAGCTGAAGATGAAGATGTCGCTCAGCAGGAAGATCCACATCATGGCCTTGCCCCATGAGACGTGGAAGGCCTGACGGTCGGACGACCAGTCGGCCACAAGGCCGCGCCAGCCGCTCGCGGCGACGGCGGAGCCGGTGAGGGTTGCGGTGCTGGAGTTCATGCGAAGCCTCCTCACGCCGTGCCGCAGAGGACGCGCGCCACCTCCGGCGTCACCCACCCCAGCAGCGCGAACAGCGCCAGCCACACGGCCAGCATGAAGTGCCAGTAGCGCGCGCACAGCGCGATGCGCCATCCGGCCCGGGCGGGGTCGGCCCACGCGACGCGCGCCGCCATCGCCCACCCGACCAGCCCGCCCGCCAGGTGCAGCCCGTGCATGGCGGTCAGCAGGTAGAAGAAGCTGCCCGACGGGTTGCCGGCCGGCAGCACCTGCGCGTGCGCCATCGCGGCCCAGGCCCACAGCTGCACGCCGAGGAAGCCCACGGCGCACAGGCCGCCGGCCAGCAGCAGGCGGCGCATGCGCGCCGGGTCCACGCGGCGCGAAGCGGCTTCCAGCGCCACGCTGCCCGCCGCCAGCAGCGCCGAGCTGAGCCACAGCTGCCACGGCAGCGCGAGCGCGACCGCGTCGCCGCTGCTCATGCGCATCACGTAGGCCACGGTGAACAGGGAGAACAGCGCGGTGACCACGCCCATGAAGACCCACAGGCCGATGCCCGCGGCGCTGGCGTGCGCGTCGCGCAGCCGCACATCGCGGGGCAGGCCGCGCAGGCGCAGGGCGGCGTCCGCGTTCATGCCGGTGCTCCGCGCGCGCCGCTCACCGGCACGTCATCCTTGTCGTCGCCCGCCTGCGGCGGCGCGTTCTGCGCGATGAAGTCTTCCGCCGCGCCCGGCACGCCGTAGGCGTAGGCCCAGCGGTAGGCCACGGGCAGCCGCGGCCCCCAGTTGCCGTGGCCGGGCGGCGTCTCGGGCGTCTGCCATTCGAGCGAGGCGGCGCGCCACGGGTTGGCGCCGGCCGGCCGGCCGCGCCAGGCGCTCCAGGCCAGGTTGACGATGAAGAGCAGCTGCGCCGCGCCGACCACCAACGCGACCACGGTGATGAATTCATTCAGGCTGAAGGCCGACGGCGGAATGAACTTGTAGCCGTCGAAGTTGTAGTAACGCCGCGGCATGCCCAGCACGCCCAGGTAGTGCATGGGAAAGTAGATCGCGTAGGTGCCCAGGAAGGTGATCCAGAAATGCAGCCGGCCGAGCCGGTCGTCCAGCATGCGCCCGGTGATCTTGGGGAACCAGTGGTAGATGCCGCCGAACACCACCAACAGCGGCGCCACGCCCATCACCATGTGGAAGTGCGCCACCACGAAGTAGGTGCCCGACAGCGGGATGTCCACGCTCACGTTGCCCAGGAACAGGCCCGTGAGCCCGCCGATGACGAAGGTGCACACGAAGGCCAGCGCGAACAGCATCGGCACCGACAGGTGGATGTCGCCGCGCCACAGCGTGAGCAGCCAGTTGTAGACCTTGATCGCCGTGGGCACCGCGATGACCAGCGTGGTGGTGGCGAAGAAGAAGCCGAAGTACGGGTTCATGCCGCTCACGAACATGTGGTGCGCCCACACCACCACGCTGAGCCCGCCGATGGCCACGATGGCCCACACCATCGTGCGGTAGCCGAAGATGCGCTTGCGCGCGTGCACGCTGATGAGGTCCGACACGATGCCGAAGGCCGGCAGCGCCACGATGTAGACCTCGGGGTGGCCGAAGAACCAGAACAGGTGCTGGAACAGCAGCGGGCTGCCGCCCTTGTGGCCCGACAGCTGTCCCATCGACACCAGCGCCGGCATGAAGAAGCTGGTGCCCACCGTGCGGTCCAGCAGCAGCATCACGCCGCTGACGAACAGCGCCGGAAAACCCAGCAGCGCCAGCACCGTGGCCACGAAGATGCCCCACACCGTGAGCGGCATGCGCAGCAGCGTCATGCCCCGGCAGCGCGCCTGCAGCACGGTGGTCGCGTAGTTCAGGCCGCCCATGGTGGTGGCCACGATGAAGATCAGCAGCGACACCAGCATCAGCACGATGCCACCGCCGTGGCCCGGCGTGCCGGGCAGGATCGACTGCGGCGGGTACAGCGTCCAGCCCGCGCCCGTGGGGCCGCCCGCGACGAAGAAGCTCGCCATCAGCACCACCACCGACAGCAGGTAGACCCAGAAGCTCAGCATGTTGAGGTAGGGGAACACCATGTCGCGCGCCCCCACCATGAGCGGGATCAGGTAGTTGCCGAAGCCGCCCAGGAACAGCGCCGTGAGCAGGTAGATCACCATGATCATCCCGTGCATGGTCACGAACTGGTAGTAGCGCTCGGCGTTGATGAACTCGAACTGGCCGGGAAACCCGAGCTGCAGCCGCATGAGGTTGGACAGCACCAGGCCGACCACGCCGACCGCGATGGCGGTGCAGGCGTACTGCACGGCGATCACCTTGTGGTCCTGGCTCCAGACGTAGCGGCGCAGGAAGCCCTGCGGCGCCGGGTGGCCGGCGTCGTCGTGCTCGTCGTCTTGAGTGAGCGCAGAAGAAGTCATCGCGCGGCCTTCTGTTCGGTGGCAGCCTGCGCCGGCGGGCTGCCCAGACTCTGGATGTAGGCCACCAGCGCGGCCAGCTCCTCGTCGCTCAGGTCGATCTTCGGCATCACCGGCGGGAAGCCCTTCACGTGGCGCGCCTGCGGGTCGCGGATGAAGCTGCGCAGGTAGGCCTCGTCGACCAGCGCGGTGCTGCCGTCGGCCATCGACTCGGTCTTGCCGTACAGGCCCTTCCAGGTCGGCCCCACGCGTGTGCTGCCGTCGATGGTGTGGCAGGCCACGCAGCCCTTGGCGTCAGCCAGCGCGCGGCCCTGGTCGACGCGGCCGCCACCGCCGGCCGGTGCCTGGGCAGCCTGTGTCGCCTTGGCCGCCTGTGCCAGCTGCATCGCGCCGAAGGTCGGCAGCGCCGTGCGCCAGGCGTCGTAGGCCGCCGCGTCCTCCACCACCACGAAGCCGCGCATGTTCGGATGGCCCACGCCGCACAGCTGCGCGCACAGCGCCTCGTAGCGGCCCGCGACGGTGGGCGTGAACCAGAAGCGGCTGACCTGCCCCGGCACGATGTTCATGCGGGCGCGGATGGGTGGCACGAAGAAGTCGTGCAGCACGTCGTGGGAGCGCATCAGCACCAGCACCGGCTGGCCGATCGGCAGGTGCACCTCGTCGCCGGGAACCAGCAGGTCGTCCAGCCCCGCCGCGTCGGCCGGGTCGAGCCCGAAGGGGTTGGTGGCGCTGACGAAGCGCGCGTCGGTCGCGCCCAGCTTGCCGTCCGCGCCCGGCAGGCGAAAGCGCCACTGCCACTGCTGGCCCAGCACCTCGAGCACGAGCGCGTCATGCGGCGTGCGCACGTAGTTTGCGTACACCACGAGGCCGGGCGCCAGCAGCGCCATGATGCCGACGGTGGTGCCGCCGATGAGCCAGCGCTCCAGCGTGCGGCTCTCGGGCGCATGCGGCGCCACGCGGCGCCCCTCGCGGTGGCGAAAGCGCACCACGGTGTAGGCGAGGAACAGGTTGATGACGACGAAGAACAGGCCCGTGATGAGCAGCGTGATGGTCAGCGTGTCGTCCATGCGCTGCCAGTTGGAGGCCAGCGGCGTCGTCCACCACGGATTGACGGCGTGGAACGCCACCGAGGCCACCACGATGAGCAACAGGACGACGGCGATGGTCATGTGCTGCGCTCCCTGGGGTGGCCATCGTGGGTTCCGGGAGTCGCATGCGCGGCGGCTTCAGCGGATCGCCGGGATCCGCGGCTCTTCGCCCTCGAAGCGGGCCTCGGGGTGCGTGGCCTCCAGCATCGCCTCGACCTCGCGCACGCGCGACGGCGGCAGGTCGACCATCAACAGGACCTGGCCCTGCGCGATGGCGCTTTCGAAGCGCGCCAGCCGCGGGCTCGGGATCGACACGCCGACCATGGTGGCCGACCACGCGCCCACCACGCCGCCCAGCAGCGCCAGGCCCACGGCCACGGCCCATTCGGGCTCGTCGCCGAACACCGGGAACAGCAGCGCGGCCAGCAGCCCGACGACCACCCCGCAGGCGGTGCCGAGCACCCAGCCGGTCTTGGCGGCGTGAACGAGGTCGGAGGTCTGCCAGACGTTGGCCGCATGGAGCCCGGCCATGTCCTGGCCTTCGCGTGCGGCGAAATGCAGGTGCGCGATGTCGACACGCGCCTGCAGCAGATCGTGCATCGCCTGCCTGGCACTCGCCAGGTCCGGCAACAGCCAATAGATGCGTCTTTTCACGGCGCCTCCTTTCCGTCTTGCGACGAGCAAGAGACCATGCTTGAGTTATAGGCTCAACAAGGGCCGCATTCAAGTCGGCGCGCCATCGGGACCGACCCGGTGAGTACGGAAGTTCGTCGGTTTCCAGAAGGGCAATTGCACTGAATAATCCGCCGCTCCAGGCCCCCACGGCCTCATGAAAAACAAGAAGGAGCAGACGACATGCGCATGGAGCGAGGCCCCCGGTTTCCATTTTCCCGCCGTCACCCGGCATCCCCCCTTCCCTGGCTCGTGACCGCCCTTGCAGGGCTCGCAGGCGGCGCCGCGCACGCGGCCTGCGGCCCCACCGCCACGCCGGTCACCGGCGACACGGTGGTCTGCGACGGCAGCACGACCGTATCGCCCAGCGTGATCGCCACGCCGGGCAGCACCGGCGTCACCATCACCGTGAACAGCGGCGCCACGCTGACCACCAACGCCACGCAGGCGCTGCTGGTGCGCGATGCGAGCACCATCACCAACAACGGCACGATCACGGTGTCGGGCGGCTCGGGCTCGGCGCGCGCGGCGATGGTCGCCACGGGCAACGACAACACGCTGACCAACAACGGCAGCCTGCGCACCACGAGCAGCGGCACCTCCGGCATTCTGGTGACGTCGAACAGCAGCACGCGCACCCTCATCACCAACAACGGCAGCATCGTCACCACGGGCGGCAGCTCGCACGGTATCTCTTTGCTGGGCCCGGGCAACACGGTGATCAACAACGGCAGCATCTCGGCCATCGGCAGCTCGGCCAAGGGCGTGTACCTGCAGGGCGGCAACCTCGTGGCCAACCTGCTGGTGAACACCGGCAGCATCGCCACCACGGGCGCCAACTCGCCGTCGGGCGGCGCCGACGCGGTGCATGCGAACACGCTGGGCGGCACCTTCTTCTCGCGCGTGGAGAACCGGGCCGGCGCCACGCTCTCGAGCGCCAACGGCTACGGCTACCGCGGCCAGAACGGCAACGACGTGCTGGTCAACGCCGGCACCATCGAAGGCCACGGCGGCACCGCCAGCACCGACGCGATCTACATGGGCGCGCTCGGCAACGGCACGCTGATCCTGCAGACCGGCTCGGTCATCAAGGGCGGCGCCGACGGCGGCGTCGGCAAGACGGCCAGCACCTTTCTCGAAGGCAGCGGCACGGTCGACAACGCCTTCCGCAACTTCCAGCACCTGACGATGCGCGGCACCGCGTGGTCGTGGCAGACCGACGCGAGCTTCTCGGATTCGATCCGCGTCGAGTCCGGCCGCTTCACCCTGCCCGCCACGCTGACCAGCCCGGTCATCACCGTGTTGCCCGGCACCACCGTGGCCGGCACCGGCACCTTCGCGGGCAACGTCACCAACCAGGGCACGCTGCTGCCTGGCCCGAACGACGGCGTCGGCTTCGGCGCCTTCACGGTGCGCGGCAGCTACGTGGGCGGCAGCGGCGCACTGCTGCAGGTCAACACCGTGCTGGCGGGCGACAACGCACCCTCGGACAAGCTGGTGATCGACGGCGGCGCGGCCACGGGGTCCACCGGCCTGCGCGTGGTGAACCGCGGCGGCCTGGGCGCGCCCACGCTGGCCGACGGCATCCTGGTGGTGCAGGCCGTCAACGGCGGCACCACGGCCGAGCAGGCGTTCTCGCTGACCCAGGCGGTGGAGGCCGGCGCCTACAACTACCGGCTGTTCCGCGGCGGCGCGACGGGCGGCAACCGCGACAACTGGTACCTGCGCAACAACGGCTACCTCGTGGGCGGCACCGTGGTCGGCTCGCTGGAAGAAGCCGCCGAGGTGATCGCCGAGACCGGCGCGCCGGCGACGGTGGAGCAGGTCAAGCTCTACCGGCCCGAGGTACCCCTGTACAGCGCCCTGCCGATCGCCGTGCGCCGCCTCGGGCTGGCGCAGCTGGGCACCTTCCACGACCGGCAGGGCGACGCCCAGCTGCTCGCGGACGGTGAAGGCCGGCAGGCCTCGTGGGGCCGCGTGTTCGGCGAAAGCACGCGCCAGCGCCTGCGCGGCGATGCCAATCCGCAGTTCGACGGCAGCGTGAGCGGCCTGCAGCTGGGCCACGACTTCCTGGCGACCACCGACAGTGCGGGCGGGCGCCACCGCGTCGGCGTGCTGGGCGGCTACACGCGGGCCAGCGGCCACGCGAGCGGCGTGGCCGGCGGCGCCACCAACGAGGCGGCCGGCCGGCTCACCGTCGAGGGCTACAGCCTGGGTGCCTACTGGACCCGCATCGCGAGCAGCGGCTGGTACAGCGACGCCGTGCTGCTGGCCACGCGCTACAAGGCCGACGCACGCTCCACCTTGGGGCGCGGCGGCCGCCCGCATGGCACCAGCGTGACCGCATCGCTCGAGGCCGGTTACCCGCTGGCGCTGAGCGACACCGTGACGCTGCAGCCGCAGGTGCAGCTCATCTGGCAGCGCAGCTCGCTCGACGACTTCGACGACGGCCTCTCGACCGTGCGCTTCCAGCGCGACAACGCCGTCACCGGCCGGCTCGGCGCGCGGCTCGAAGGCCGCTTCGAGGCGGGCGGCGGCGTCTGGAAGCCCTACCTGAAGCTCAACCTGTGGCACACCTTCAGCGGCAGCAACGCGATCTACTTCGGGCCGAGCGACCGGGTCGTGAACCGCCGCAACGCGAGCGCCCTCGAAGTGGGCGGCGGCATCGTCGGGCAGGTGAACCGGACGCTGTCGGTCTACGGCGGCCTGGCCTACACCAGCGCTATCGGCATCACCGAGCAGACCGGCGTGCAGGGGCAACTGGGGCTGCGCATGCGCTGGTGACCCCGGGGCGCCGGGTGCCCGGACGGCTCGACTTTTGACCGTCCGTGCAAATTTGATGGCATGCGGTTTGCTTGATAAATATCAACGGGTATCCACGGATAGCCAGTCTTTTTTGACCGTATGGATAATTTAGCCCATCATCCCGTCCGCCCGCCACGAGGTACACCCCGATGAATCACCCCCCCTTGCGCAGCCGCTTCTGGTCCGACCTGACCAGTGAAGAGTTCTCCCGCCTCGACCGCGAACGGCTGATCGCCGTGCTGCCGGTGGGGGCGACCGAACAGCACGGCCCCCATTTGCCGATGTCGACCGACACCGCCACCATCGACGGCATGGTGCGCGCCAGCCTGCCCTACCTGCCCGACGACCTGCCGGTGCTGTTCCTGCCCACCGTGCCCTACGGCAAGAGCAACGAGCACTCGCGCTACCCGGGCACGCTCACGGTGTCGGCCAACACGCTGATCTCGCTGTGGAAGGACGTCGGCGCCTGCGTCGCCAAGGCCGGCGTGCGCAAGCTGGTGCTCTACAACAGCCACGGCGGCCAGATGAGCGTCATGGACATCGTGGCGCGCGACCTGCGCGAAGAGCACGACATGATGGTCGTGGCCGCCAACTGGTACACGCTGGGCCTGCCCGAAGGCCTGTTCACCGCGCACGAAGGCAAGCACGGCATCCATGCCGGCGACCTCGAGAGCTCGGTGATGCTGCACCTCACGCCCGACTACGTGCGCAAGGATCAATTCCAGAACTTCGGCTCCATGACCGAGCAGCTGGCGGCCGAGAACAAGTTCCTGTCGATCACGCCCAGCGGCAAGCTCGGCTGGCAGATGCACGACATCAACCCCGCCGGTGCCGCCGGCGACGCCACCCGCGCCAGCGCCGAGAAGGGCGCGGCGGTGCTCGACCACGTGGGCCGGCGCTTCGTCGAGCTGCTGCACGAGATCGACCGCTTCCCGCTCTCGCGCCTGGCCAACGTTCCGGCCTGGCGCTGACGCCAAGGAGTCCCATGGAAAGCACCACGCCATCCACGCCGCCTCTGGTCCGCCTGCGCAACGTCGGCAAGCGCTTTGCCAACGGCACGCTCGCCCTGCAGGGCATGACGCTCGACATCGGCGAGCACGACTTCGTCAGCTTCCTGGGCCCCTCGGGCTGCGGCAAGAGCACCGCGCTGCGGCTGATCGCCGGGCTCACCCGCATCAGCTCGGGCGACATGCAATGGTCGGGCGCCAACACCGGCAGCGCGAAGGACAGCAAGAGCGACCGCGACCTGGGCTTCGTGTTCCAGGAGCCCACGCTCATGCCCTGGACCAAGGTGTTCGACAACGTCTGGCTGCCGCTCAAGCTGGCGGGCATGAGCCGCGACGAAGCCGCGCCGGTGGTGCAGCACGTGCTGGAGCTGGTCGGCCTCTCGCGCTTTGCCGACGTGTACCCGCGCGAGCTCTCGGGCGGCATGAAGATGCGCGTGTCGATCGCGCGCGCGCTGGTCACGCACCCGCGCCTGCTGCTCATGGACGAGCCCTTTGCCGCGCTCGACGAAATGACGCGCATCAAGCTCAACAACGACCTCCTGGCCATCTGGCGCGAGCACCGCTTCTCGATCGTGTTCGTCACGCACAGCGTGTACGAGTCGGTCTACCTGTCGAACCGCATCGTCGTGATGGCGGCGCGCCCGGGCCGCGTGATCGACGAGATCGCCATCGACGAGCCCTACCCGCGCGGCGAAGCCTTCCGCACCTCCAGCCGCTACAACGCGCATTGCACGGCTGTTTCGCAATCTCTGCACGGAGCGCTCCATGGCCTCGACATCGACCATTGAAACCGTGATGCCCCTCGACACCACCAACGAAGCCACGCCGTCCGCCGAGACGCTGCGCGCGCACGAAGACAAGCTGCGCCGGCGCGAGGCGACGCTGCGCATCGTCGTGCCGGCCGTCATCGTCGCCGCGCTGCTGCTGGTGTGGGAATGGATGGTGCGCGCCAACGACATCCCGCACTACATCCTGCCCGCGCCCTCGCTCATCCTGCGCACGCTGTTCGACAACTGGGGTTCGCTCTCGGGCGCGCTGTGGTTCACGGTGAAGCTCACGCTCCTGGCGCTGGGCGCCGCCATCGTCGGCGGCGTGCTGCTGGCGATTGCGTTCGCGCTGTTCAAGTGGGTGGAAATCGGCCTCTTCCCGATCGCCGTGATCCTGCAGGTGACGCCGATCATCGCGATCGCGCCGCTGATCCTGATCTACGTGTCGAGCACCACCGCGGCGCTGTTGCTGTGCGCGTGGATCGTGGCCTTCTTCCCCATCCTGTCGAACACCGTCATCGGGCTGAAGAGCGCCGACAGCAACCTGCGCGACCTGTTCCAGCTGTACAAGGCCTCGCCCTGGCAGACCTTCCGCTACCTGCTGGCACCCAGCGCGCTGCCGTACTTCATGGCGGGCCTGAAGATCGCCGGCGGCCTGAGCCTGATCGGCGCGGTGGTGGCCGAGTTCACGGCCGGCACGGCGGGCAAGGAAACGGGGCTGGCCTCGCGCATCCTCGAGTCGAGCTTCCGCACCGAGATCCCGATGATGTTCGCGGCGCTGCTGCTGGTGTCGTTGCTGGGCATCGTGATCTTCATCGTGTTCGCCGCCCTGTCGCGGCTGGTGCTCGGCCACTGGCACGAGAGCGAGATGCGCCGTGAACGCTAGAACCCCGCTGTCCACCGTCGACTGGGACGCCGTGCGCGAGGACCTGCGCGGCCTGAACGTGATCGCCACGCCCAGCCAGCGCAAGCAGCTGTCGAAGGACTTCTACTGGTACAGCCCGATCCTCACGGCGCAGCTCGCGGGCTGCGTGGCCGACCTCGTGGTCAAGGTCAGCACCGAGGACGACGTGCGCCAGGTCGCGGCCGTGGCCGCCAAGTGGAAACTGCCGCTCACCGTGCGCGCCGGCGGCACCGGCAACTACGGCCAGTGCGTGCCGCTCGAAGGCGGGCTCGTGCTCGACGTGACGCAGATGTGCCGCGTGCTCGACCTGGCCGACGGCCGCATCCGCGTCGAGGCCGGTGCGCGCATGCACGACATCGACCTGGCCGCGCGCGAGACCGGGCAGGCGCTGCGCATGTGGCCCTCGACCTGGCACGTGGCCAGCATCGGTGGCTTCATCGCGGGCGGCTTCGGCGGCATCGGCTCGTTTCGCCACGGCATCCTGCGCGACCCCGGCAACCTGCTGCGCGCGCGCGTGATGACGGTGGAGCGCGAGCCGCGCGTCATCGAGCTGGTGGGCGACGAGATCCAGCAGGTGCACCATGCCTACGGTACCAACGGCGTGATCCTCGACGTCGAAGTGGCGCTGAGCCCGGCGGTCGACTGGGTGCACTGCACGGCGCTGTTCGACACCTACCGCGGCGCGCTCGACTTCGGCATTGCCGCGCAGGCGCCCTCGCTGGACATCTTCCTGCTGTCGACCGTGGAAGCGCGCTTCTCGCCCTACTACACGGCCATGGGCGATCGCTTTCCGCCCGACCGGCACGCGGTGTTCACCATGGTCTCGCCCGACTCGATGGCCGAATTCCGCGCGCTCGCGGCGGCGCACGGCGGCACCCTGTCGGTGGCCGGCACCGAGGCCGAACTGCAGGCCGAGGGCCTGCCGCCGGCCTACGAGTGCGCCTTCAACCACACGACGCTGCAGGCGCTGAAGGCCGACCGCAGCTGGACCTACCTGCAGGTGGCCTACGCCCAGCCCTTCGACCCGGCCGTGGTCGAGCGCCACATGCAGATCTTCGGCGACGACGTGCTGCAGCACCAGGACTTCGCGCGCGCCAACGGCCAGTGCGGCACCTTCGGCATCCTGCTCGTGCGCTGGAAAGGCGAGGCCCACCAGTACGAGGTGATGCGCGAGATCGAGTCGCAGGGCGGCGCGCAGATCTTCAACCCGCACGTCTTCACCATCGAGGACGGCGGCATGAAGACCATCGACACGCAGCAGATCGAGTTCAAGAAGCGCAGCGACCCGATGGGCCTGATGAACCCCGGCAAGACGCGCGGCTGGACGCCCGACATGGCCGTCGAGCGCTGAGAAACAATTAGTCTTCGCATCCCGTCCCCACCCCAACCTCCACAGGAGTCCGTCCCCATGCGCATCCCCGCTTTCTCTCTTCGGCCGCTGGCCTTCGGCCTGGCCCTCGCAGGCGCCGCCTTCGCCGCGCACGCTCAGGAAAAAGTGGTGTTCGCCACCAACTGGAAGGCGCAGGCCGGCCACGGCGGCTTCTACCAGGCGCTGGTGGACGGCACCTACAAGAAGTACGGGCTCGACGTGGAAATCATGCAGGGCGGCCCGATGGTCAACAACCGGCCCATGCTGCCGGCCGGCAAGGTCGACTTCCTCATGACCGGCAACCTGCTGCAGTCCTTCGACAACGTGAAGAACGGCGTGCCCACCGTGGTGGTCGCCGCCATCTTCCAGAAAGACCCGCAGGCCATGTTCGCCCACCCGGGCCAGGGCTACGACACCTTCAAGGACATGACCAAGGCGCCCGTGGCCTTCATCGGCAAGGACGGCCAGTTCAGCTTCTGGCAGTGGATGAAGTCGGAGCACGGCTTCAAGGACGCGCAGCTCAAGCCCTACACCTTCAACGTGGGCCCGTTCCTGGCCGACAAGAAATCGATCCAGCAGGGCTACGCCATCTCGGAGCCGCTGTCGATCAAGGCCCAGGCCGGCTTCGACCCGGTGGTGCACCTCCTGGCCGACCACGGCTTCTCGACCTACGCCACCACCATCGAGACCCGCGCCGACCTCATCAAGACCAAGCCCGAGACGGTGCGCAAGTTCATCGAGGCCTCGATCGTCGGCTGGAACAACTACCTGTACGGCGACAACAAGGCCGCCAACGAGCTCATCGCCAAGACCAACCCCGACGCCACGCCGGCCGCGCTGCAGGGCTCCATCGATCTCATCAAGAAGATGGGCATCATCGACAGCGGCGACTCGCTCACCAAGGGCATCGGCGCCATGGACGAGGCGCGCGTGAAGGACTTCTACGACAAGATGGTCAAGGCCGGCCTGTACAAGCCGGGCGAGATCGACCTGTCGAAGGTCGCGACCACGCAGTTCGTCAACAAGGGCGTCGGTGTCGACATCCGCAAGAAGCTCACCGGCAAGTAATTCGCTTCGTTTTTTCCCGTGGGTCGCGCGGGGCTTGCGCCGGGGTCAGATGCCGGCGCCTGGGTTGCCATAAGGCACGCGCGGCCTTTTATCCCTGGGCTCTGACCCCGTCTCGCCGAAAGGATCTGTTTTCACTCAAGCGCCCTCGCGAAGCCCTGTTGCGCGGTGCAGTGCAAGGCGCCCTGAGCGCCGTGTAGCACCGCTACACAAGCGAAGGGCAACGCCGCAATGCGCCGCGCAACAGGGCTTCCCTCCGGGCTGGCCCCGCCATACGGCGTCTGCTTTGTCGGCCGGCTTGACCATGGATGACCATGGCCTGCGCCGCCCTTCGCGCATCCACCGCATGGCGGGGCCAGCGCGAGGGCGCTTGAGTGAAAACAGATCCTGTGCGAACCGGCCCGAACCATGAAAACGCTCGTCGTCCATTGCCATCCGAACCCTGACAGCTTCAACCACGCGCTGTACCGCACCGCCCTCGAGGCCCTCACGCCGCGACATCCCGTCAAGGCCATCGACCTGTACGCCGAGGGCTTCGACCCGACGCTGACACGCGAAGAGCGCATCGCCTACCTCGACAACCCCGAACTGATCCGCGAACGCGTGAAACCCCACGTCGAAGCGCTGCTGTGGGCCGAGCACCTGGTGTTCGTCTACCCCACCTGGTTCCATGGACCGCCGTCCATGCTCAAGGGCTGGCTCGAGCGCGTGTGGCTGCCGGGCGTGGCCTTCCTGCCCGCCGAGCGCAAGGGACAGCTCGCCAAGTCGGGCATGCGGCACATCCGCCGGCTGACGGTGGTGACCACCGGCGGTTCGCCGCGCTGGTTCGTGATGGCCATCGGCGACCCGGGGCGGCGGCTGTTCACGCGCGCGCTGCGGGCGCTGTTCGCATGGCGCTGCAAGGTGACGTGGCTGCAGCTGCACGACATGAACGCCGTCACCGACCGCGACCGCACCCATTTCATCGCGCGCGTGGCGCGCACGCTGCACAACATCCAGTAGACACGCAGGGAGACACACACCATGAGCCTCGAACGCACGCTGACCGTCCGTGTCGAACGCATCTCGCGGCAGACGCCGGAAATCCTGGCCTTCGAGCTGACGCATCCGTGGGGCCGGCCGCTGCCCGGCTACGAGGCCGGCGCGCACATCGACGTGCACATGCCCGGCGGCTTCTCGCGCCAGTACTCGCTGGCGCGCGCGCCCTCGGGCAGCGGCGGCTACGTGATCGGCGTGAAGCGCGAGCACGCGAGCCGCGGCGGCTCGGCCTCGATGCACGAGCGCGTGCGCGAGGGCGACCTCATTGCGATCAGCGCGCCGCGCAACACCTTCCCGCTGCGCGCCGAGGCCCGGCGCCACCTGCTGCTGGCCGGCGGCATCGGCATGACGCCGCTGCTGGCCATGGCGCAGGCGCTGGCCGCACGCGGCGCCGACTTCACGCTGTGCGTGTTCGCGCGCAGCGAGGAGCACCTGGCCTTCGCCGAGGCGCTGCACGCGCCCGCGCTGGCACCGCACCTGAAGCTGCACCTGGACCAGGGCGACGCGACGCAACGCATCGACCTGCGCGCCCTGCTGGCCGAGCGCACACCCGACACGCACCTGTACGTGTGCGGCCCCGGCGGCTTCATGCAGGCGGTGCGCGAGGCCGCCGCGCACTGGCCCGAAGACGCGCTGCACACCGAGTACTTCGCCGCGCCCACCGGCACGGCCGCCGCCACCACGGGCCTGCCCTTCACGCTGAAGCTGGCGCGGCGCGGCATCGAAGTGCCGGTGGCGGCCGACCAGACCGCGGTCGATGCCTTGCACGAAGTGGGCATCGACATTCCCGTGTCGTGCCAGCAGGGCCTGTGCGGCACCTGCGTGGTCGAGGGCGACGGCGACGGCGCCGAGCACCGCGACTTCTGCCTCACGGGCACCGAGCGGCGCACCAAGGTGGCACTGTGCTGCTCGCGCGCCAAGGGCCCCGACCTGGTGCTGCAGCTGTGAGCGTGACGGACACCGACAGCGAAGCCCCCGTCACGCGCGGGCGTTCGCGCAAGTACACGCAGGTGCTGGGCCTCATCAACCAGGCCGCCATCGAGGTGTTCGCCAGCGAAGGGCTGGCCGGCGCGTCGACGCAGGCCATCGCCGACAAGGCGGGCCTGTCGAAGGCGCAGCTGCACTACTACATCGAGAGCAAGGAGGCGCTGTACCGCCAGGTGCTGCAGGACATCCTGACCGACTGGATCGTGGTGTTCGGCTTCAGCGACGAGGCCTTCGGCCCGCGCAAGGTGCTGGGCGACCTCATTCAGCGCAAGATGATGTTCTCGTTCGAGCACCCGCTGCGCTCGCGCATCTTCACGGCCGAGATGATGCGCGGCGCGCCCGTCATCAACAGCATGATGGACACGAGCAAGCAGCGCACCGACCAGGCCGCCGCCGTGATCCAGAACTGGATGAACCAGGGCCTCATGGACAAAGCCGACCCGATGCTGGTGCTGTTCCACATCTGGGCCGTGACGCAGTTCTACGCCGACCACGCCACGCAGGCCGCCTACTACCGCAACACGGCGCAGCAGGGCGACGACAAGGACCGCCGCTACCTGATCGAGCAGGTGACGGAGTTCCTGCTCAAGGGCGCGGGCGTCAAGTAGCCGCGCGCTGCGGCAGGTACATGGTGGCTTCGACTTCGACGAGCACCTCGTCGCCCGGCAGGAAGCGCGACACCTCGACCACCGTGCTCACCGGCGGCTCGCCCGGATAGAACAGGCCGCGCACGCGGTTGTAGAAGGCGTAGTGCGGCAGGTGGCGGAAGTACTGCACCAGCTTCACCACGTCTTCCATGGTGCCGCCGTGCTCGGCGGCGATCTGGCGGATGCGCTCCAGCACGAACCAGCTCTGCGCCACGATGGGCGCCTCGAAGATGTCGACCGACATCTGGCCCGTGGCATAGCCCACGCCCTGCAGCGCGGTGCGGGCTTCTTCCGGGATGGCGTCGTAGCCCGCCACCGCACGGCGCGTGGCCGGGTCGACGGCGACCACGCCGCTCATGAAGACGAAATCGCCGACGCGCTTGGCGGCGGCATAGTTGGCCATCGGCTTGCCCATGCTCATGGTGTGTTCTCCAGTGCCCGGCCTGCGCGGTAGACGGTGCGTTGCCGTCCGCGCGGGCCGATGAGTTCGTGTTCGTCGGTGGCGGCCAGCACCACCAGGTCGGCCGGGCAGCCCGGTGCGATGCGGCCGTCCCACGCGAGCCCCAGCGCCTTCGCGGGGTTCACGGTGATGGTGTCGAGCCAGTCGGCGGCGGGCGCCAGGTGCGCCATCTGCACGCCGAGGCCGAAGGTCTCGAGCAGGTCGTAGCTGCCGTAGGGATAGAAGGCGTCCTGCACGTTGTCGGTGGCCAGGCTGGCGCGCAGGCCGTGCGCCGCCGCCTCACGGATGCGCGTGATGCCGCGCGCCACGGGCGTGCGGTCCCACGCGCCCTGCAGGTAGAGGTTGGTGGTCGGCAGCGCGACCAGGTGCAGTCCGGCGCCGGCGCACAGCGTGAGCGTTTCGGCCGCCACCGCATCGTCCTGCACCGAGAGCGAGCAGGCGTGGCCGCAGACCACGCGGCCCTTGAAGTCGCGCGCGCGCACCAGCTGCGCGATGCTGCGCAGGCCGCTGGCGTCGGTGTCCAGGCCTTCGTCGACGTGGAAGTCCAGCCCCAGCCCGTGCTGCTGCGCGAGGTCGAACACGCGGCCCAGCTTGGCGAAGAGGCCGTCGTTGCGGTAGATGAACGCGCCCAGTGATCCGCCCGCGCGCTTCACGTCGCGCGCGATGCGCTCGCCGGCGGCGAGGTCGGCGAACACGTCGAGCGGCACGAGCGCGACGAACTGCAGTTCGATGCGGCCGGCCCACTCTTCGCGCAGCGCCTCGAACACGGCCAGCGCAGCCGGCGGCTCGGGCTCGACCCAGTCCAGGTGCGTGCGCAGCGCGCGCGTGCCGGCGCGCCAGGCCTCGTGCAGCGCACGCTCCATGCGCAGGCGCAGCGAGGCGCCGGTCCAGCTCGCGCGGTGGCGGCCCATGCGTTCGATGGCGGTGAACAGGTCGCCCTGCGCGGCGCCGACGTCCTGCACGGTGAAGTTCTTGTCGATGTGCGCGTGCGCCTCGACGAGCGCGCTCAGCAGCGTGCCGCGCGCCTGGGTCTGCGAGGCGCTGGGCGCGATGGCCGCGACCTTGTCGCCGTCGATCGTGACGTCGAAGACCTGCGCATCGCCCGCTGCAGCAAAGCCCCGCAGCGGCGCCGGAATGCGCAGCGCTTCGAGCGTCGTCGTCATGCGCGCTGGCGCCAGTCGCGCAGCCAGCCCAGGCCGGCCGAGGTGCCGCCGGGCTCCATGCCGCGGCGCGGGCGGTACTCGCAACCGACCCAGCCTTGCCAGCCGCACTGCGCCGACACCTCGTCGATCACGCCGAAGAGGTAGTCGTAGTTCTGCTCGCCCACATCGGGCTCGTGGCGCTCGGGCACGCCCGCGATCTGCAGGTGGCCGACGCGGCCGGTCGGCAGGTACTGGCGCAGCTTCATCGCCACGTCGCCTTCGACGATCTGGCAGTGGTACAGGTCCATCTGCACCTTGAGGTTGGCGGCGCCCACGGTCTCGACGATCTGGTGCGCGTGGTCCTGGCGGTTGAGAA
The DNA here is from genome assembly GCF_059423605.1 of Variovorax sp. GW460-12-1-14-LB1. Taxonomy (NCBI): domain Bacteria; kingdom Pseudomonadati; phylum Pseudomonadota; class Betaproteobacteria; order Burkholderiales; family Comamonadaceae; genus Variovorax; species Variovorax sp. GW460-12-1-14-LB1. The sequence continues at coordinate 13,459 of NZ_JBWKYF010000029.1, read as the reverse complement.
AGAAGCGCGGAATGTCGCGCGTGTTGATCGGCTCGATCAGCACGTCGCGCCCGGCCTTCGCAGCCTCGGCCGCGGCCCAGCGCAGGTTCCCGACATAGACGGCCTCTGCCGCCTCGCGCGTGAGGCCTTCGGGCACGAGGCCGGCCATGACGTGGATGCGCGGGCAGTCGAGCGCCACGGCGTAGTCGATGGCCTTGGCGATGCCTTCGCGGAACTCGCCCTCGCGCCCCGGCAGGCAGGCCAGGCCGCGTTCGCCGCCGGCCCAGTCGCCGGGCGGGCCGTTGAACAGCACCTGCTGCAGGCCGTTGTGCTTCAGGCGGGCGACGATGTCTTCCTTGCTGAAGTCGTAGGGAAAGAGGTACTCGACGGCCTGGAAGCCGTCTTTCGCGGCGGCGTCGAAGCGGTCGAGAAATGCGAGCTCCGGATAGAGCATCGAGAGGTTGGCGGCGAATTGGGGCATGGGGTGTTTGTACTACCAGCGCGCACCGAAAGTGCGGCGCAGTTCATCGATCTGGTCGGGGGCGAGCGGTGCGGGCCGGGTGGCCTGCGTGAGCATCTGCAGGCGGGCGGTTTCTTCCAGCTCTTCGAGCACGGCCATCGCGGCGGCCGGCGTCTCGTGCCAGACGTTGGGGCCCAGGCGCGCGAGCATCGCCGCGCGGATCGGCGTGCCGGCCGCGCCGTAGCGCGCGATGGTCTGCGCCACCTGCTCGGCCGCCTCGGGCGCGCCGGGACGGTGGTACGGGATGACCGGCACATGGCCGACCTTCATCACGAAGTAGGGCGTGAGCGCGGGCAGCAGTTCGGCTTGCGGGTTGCCCAGGGTCAAGGCGACGCAGTGCGTGCTGTGCGTGTGGATCACGCAGGCCGTGGCGGCATCGAAGCCGCGCGCGGCGGCGTAGATGCGCGTGTGCAGCGCGATGGTCTTGCTGGCGCGGTCGCCGCCCGTCTGCTGGCCTTGGGCATCGAGCCGTGCAAGCCGCGCGGGGTCGAGAAAACCCAGGCAGGCGTCGGTCGGCGTGATGAGAAAGCCGTCGTCCAGCCGCACACTGATGTTGCCGGCCGTGGCGTGCACGTAGCCGCGCTCGAACAGGCTGCGGCCGACGCGGCAGATTTCGTCGCGGGCTTCGTTCTCGGTCATGCGAGCACTGTAAAAGCTTTGGTGAAGAAATCGTCGCTGCCGAAGTTGCCCGACTTCAGCGTGATGTGCAGCCCCGCTTCGGGCGCCGCATCGCAGCGCGCATGGCACCACGGCACGCCGGGGTCGATCTGCGGACCGATCTGCATCTGCGCGATGCCCAGCGCCTGCACGCAGGCGCCCGAGGTCTCGCCGCCGGCCACCACCAGCTGGTGCACGCCGCGCTCGACCAGGCCGCGCGCAATGGCGGCGATGGTGCGTTCGACCATCGCACCGGCTTCTTCCACGCCGAGCCGCCCCTGCACCGACTTCACGGCACCGGCTTCGGCGGTCGAGTAGACGAGCACGGGGCCCTTGTCGATGAGCGGCGCGGCCCAGGCCAGCACTTCGGCCGTCACGTCCACGCCCGCCGCGATGCGCAGCGGGTCGATGGCCATGGCCGCGCCGCCGCGCTGGATGAAGTCGAGCACCTGCCGATTGGTGGCCAGCGAGCAGCTGCCCGACACCACCGCGGTCTTGCCGCCGGCCTTCGGCAGCGCGCTGGCCTGCGACGACGGCGCGAGGCCGAAGTTGGCCGGCAGGCCGATGGCCACGCCCGAGCCCGCCGTGAGCAGCGGCAGCTTCGCGAGCGCCGGGCCCATGCGCAGCAGGTCGTCGTTCGACACCGCATCGACGATGGCGATCGACACGCCCTCGGCCTTCAGCTGCGCGATGCGTTCTTCGATGGCCGCTGCGCCGCGTGCGACCACCGCGTGGTCGATGAGGCCCACCTTGCGCGTGCACTGCGCCTGCAGCACGCGCACGAGGTTCGGGTCGGTCATCGGCGTGAGCGGATGGTTCTGCATGCCGCTCTCGTTGAGCAGCACGTCGCCCGCGAACAGGTAGCCCTTGAACACGGTGCGCTTGTTGTCGGGGAAGGCCGGCGTGGCGATGGTGAAGTCGCACTGCAGCGCCTCCATCAGCGCCTCGGCCACGGGGCCGATGTTGCCCTGGGCCGTGCTGTCGAAGGTGGAGCAGTACTTGAAGTAGATCTGCTGCGCGCCCTGCGCCTGCAGCCAGCGCAGCGCGTCGAGCGACTGCGCGATGGCCTCGGCCGGCGCGATGGTGCGCGACTTGAGCGCGACCACGACCGCATCCACGTCCGCATCGAGCGGGCCGACGGGCACGCCAATGGTCTGCACCACGCGCATGCCGGCGCGCACGAGGTTGTTGGCCAGGTCGGTGGCGCCGGTGAAGTCGTCGGCGATGCAGCCGAGCACGAGCTTCGCCATCGCTCAGCCCTTCAGCGCCAGCGTGACCGCCTGCGCGTTCTCGCGCACGTAGTCGCGCAGGATGGCGTCGAAGCTGGCGTCGGCCTTCAGGCCCAGCGCCTCGGCGCGCGCCGCGTGGATGCGGCTGGGCCAGCTGGTGACGATCTTCGCGATGGCGGCGTCGGGCTCCCAGTCGATGAGGGCGGTGGCCTCGGTGCCGGCGATGCGCTCGAGCGCCTGCGCCATCTCGCGCACGGTGGTGGTCAGCGCGGGCAGGTTGACCGCGGTGCGCGCGCCCCATTCGGCGGCGCCGGCGGTGGCCGCGCGCACGATGCCGGCGACCGTGTTGCCGGGCGAGGCCAGCGCGACCGGCGTCTCGGGGGCCACGGGGCAGCGTGCGCGCACGCCGGCCAACGGCTCGCGCAGCATGCCGCTCAGGAAGCTGGAGGCCGCGCCGTTCGGACGGCCCGGGCGCACCGACACCGTCATGAGCCGCACGTTGCGGCCCTGCACGAAGCCCTTGCGCGTGTAGTCGGCCACCAGCTGCTCGCCGATGAACTTCTGGATGCCGTAGCTGTTCTGCGGCGTGGGCAGCGTGGTGTCTTCGATCACCGCGGGCAGGCGCTGCTCGGGCGAATCGCCGAAGACGGCGACGGAGCTGGAGAACACGAACACGGGTGCATGGCCGGCACTGCGGCAGGCGTCGAGCAGGGCGCGCGTGGTGTCCAGGTTGCTGCGCATGCCGAGGTCGAAGTCGGCCTCGCACTCACCACTCACGGCGGCGGCGAGGTGGAACACGGCGTCGGTGTCGGCCAGCGGCAGCGCGCCGTTGGCGGCTTGCTCGTACAGGTCGCCCTGCACGAACTGGATGCGCGCGTCGGCCGCGAGGTCGGCGGGCGGCGGCACGCGGTCGGCGAGCGTGATGCGTGCGATGTCTTGAGGCTGGCCGCCGGCCAGTGCGAGCGGGCCGCCGGCGAGCAGGGTGCGGGCGAGGCGGGCGCCGAGGAAGCCGCAGCCGCCGGTGATGAGAACGTTCATGGTGTGTGTCTTTCCTGGGTCGGTGGAGCGCAGACGCTCGATGCTATTTTTTCGATTCTTTCGCAGCAGGCAGTTCGATGCCCGGGAAGATCTTGATGACCGCGCTGTCGTCTTCGCGCGCGAAGCCGGCCGTGGAGGCCTGCATGAACATCTGGTGCGCGGTGGACGACAGCGGCAGCGGAAACTTGCTGGCGCGCGCCACGTCGAGCACCAGGCCCAGGTCCTTCACGAAGATGTCGACGGCCGACAGCGGCGTGTAGTCGCCCGCGAGCACGTGGGCCATGCGGTTCTCGAACATCCAGCTGTTGCCGGCGCTGTGGGTGATGACCTCGTACAGCGCGTCGGGGTTCACGCCTTCGCGCAGGCCCAGTGCCATGGCTTCGGCCGCGGCGGCGATGTGCACGCCGGCCAGCAGCTGGTTGATGACCTTCACCTTGCTGCCCGCGCCGGCCGAATCGCCCAGGCGGTAGACCTTGGCGGCCATGGCGTCGAGCATGGCGCCGGCCTTCTCGTAGGCGGCGGGGGTGCCGGCGGTCATCATCGTCATCTGGCCGCTCGCGGCCTTGGCGGCGCCGCCGGAGATCGGCGCATCGAGGTACAGGATGCCCTGCTGCGCGAGGCGCGCTTCGAGCGCCACCGACCAGTTCGGGTCGACGGTGGAGCACATCACGAACAGGCTGCCGGGCTTCATCGATGCCGCGCAGCCGGGCGTGGTGCCGTCGCCGAACAGCACCGACTCGGTCTGCGCCGCGTTGACGACCACGCTGACCACGATGTCGCACTGCGCGCCGAGCACGGCCAGCGTGTCGCAGGCGGTGCCGCCTTCGCGCGCGAAGGCTTCGGCGACGCCGGGGCGCACGTCGAACACATGCGGTGCATGGCCCGCGCGGCGCAGCGATTGCGCCATGCCGCTGCCCATGGCGCCCAGGCCCACGAGGCCGACGACGGGGGTGTTGGAAGAAGAAGTCATGTCGTGCGTCCTTCGATCAACGGTTGACCAACTGCTTGGGCGTGAGCCACACGCCGATGGCACCGAGCACCAGCGCGCCGGCCAGCACGTACATGCCGATCTGCGTGCTGCCCGTGAGGTCCTTCAGGTAGCCGATGAGGTACGGGCTCACGAAGCCCGCGAGGTTGCCCACCGAGTTGATGACCGCGATACCCGCGGCCGCCGCCGTGCCCGAGAGGAAGGCGGTGGGCAGCGACCAGAACAGCGGCGCGCAGGTGAGCACGCCGGCTGCGGCGAGCGACAGGAAGGTCAGCGACACGACCGTGTTCTGCGTGTACGAGGCCGCGACCGTGAAGCCCACGGCGCCCATCATCGCGGGGATGATCAGGTGCCAGCGGCGTTCGCGGCGCGCGTCGGCACTGCGGCCGAACAGGTTCATCGCGACGATCGCGCACAGGAACGGAATGGCGCTGAGCAGGCCGATGTTGAAGTTGCCCTGCACGCCCGTGGCCTTCACCAGCGTGGGCAGCCAGAAGGTCAGCGCGTACTGGCCCATGACGAAGGCGAAGTAGATGAGCGCCATCCACCACACGCGCGCGTCGCGGAACATCGCGCCCACCGAATGCGGGCCCTTGGCGCCGTGCGCCTGGTCGCGGTCGACCTCGCGCTGCAGCAGCTGCTTCTCTTCAGGCGAGAGCCAGCGCGCGTGCTTGATGCCGTTGTCCAGGTAGAACAGCACCATCACGCCCACCAGCACGGCGGGAATGGCTTCGATGATGAACATCCACTGCCAGCCGTGCATGGCCGACACGCCGTGGAAGGCGTCCATGATCCAGCCCGACAGCGGGTTGCCGAAGATGCCCGCCACGGGAATCGCCGACATGAACACCGCAATGATCCGCGCGCGCCGGTGCGACGGGTACCAGTGCGTCAGGTACAGGATCACGCCGGGATAGAAGCCCGCCTCGGCCACGCCGAGCAGGAAGCGCAGGATGTAGAAGCTGGTCGGCGTTTCCACGAACACGAAGCAGGCCGACAGCAGGCCCCAGGTGATCATGATCCGCGCGATCCACACGCGCGCGCCCACGCGGTTGAGCAGCAGGTTGCTGGGCACTTCGAACAGGAAGTAGCCCAGGAAGAAGATGCCGGCGCCCAGGCCGAACACGGTTTCGCTGAAGCCGAGGTCCGCGCCCATCTGCAGCTTGGCGAAGCCGACGTTCACGCGGTCGAGGTACGCGACCACGTAGCAGAGCATCAGGAAGGGCACGAGGCGCCAGAACACCTTGGCGTAGGCGCGTTTCTCGAGCGCGGCGTCGGGCGCGTCAGCCGCGAGGGGCGCACCGGCCTGGAGGGTGGAAGTCATTGGGAGGGAGTCCGCTGGATGAAAAAACGGGGTCGTCCCGTCACCCTGCGGCGCGGTCGCCCCTTACTTGTCAGGTCATCATACAAATTTAAGACAAGCTCCCGGATACGGGATAACCCGCACATGCTGCCCCTGCCGGAAATTTGTGAGCGTGGGCTTACTTGCCCGCAGGCCAGCCTTCGACCAGGGGTCGGGCGAGCTGGGCGCCTTCCTGCTGCCAGAAGGCCGGGTCGGCCTGCTCGATGCGGCGGATGGCGTTGTCCATGTGCGCCTTGGCGGCTTCGCGCGCGGCCAGCGGGTCGCCGGCGTCGATCGCCTCGACGATGCGCGCGTGCTCCTGCGCCACTTCGCGCACGAAGTCGGCGCGGCGCGCCTCGTTGGCGCGCGTGACGCGGGTGGCGCCATGCAGGAACTGCCGCAGGTACTGCAGCGTCCCGATGAGGAAGGGGTTGCGCGCGGCCTCGGCGATGGCGCGGTGAAAGCGCACGTCCTCGTCGGCCCCGTTGCCGCCCATCGACACCGCCGCATGCAGCGCATCGATGGCGTCGCGGATGCGCAGCATGTCCTCGGGCGTGCGGCGCTCGGCCGCGAGCGCGGCCACCTCGGCCTCGAGCGCACGGCGCAGCTCGACCATCTGCACCACCGCTTCGCGCGACGCCACATGCGGCATCTCGAAGCGCAGCGGCTCCACGCCCGCAGCGCGCACGTACACGCCGCTGCCCTGGCGCGAATCGACCAGCCCGAGCGACTTGAGCCGCGACACCGCCTCGCGCACCACCGTGCGGCTCACGCCGAACTGGGTGGCCAACGCGGTCTCGGTGGGCAGCCGGTCGCCTTCCGACAGGCGCCCGCTGCGCACCTCGGCCACGAGCGCTTCCGCCACCTGGTCGGCCAGGCGGACGGCGGGAGCGAGGGACTGGAAGCGGGCGGTCATGGGCGCGGGAAGGCGGTGGGGCCTGCGACTCTAACGCAGGCACCGCACCGTCACGCCGCATGGCCGCGCTGGCTTCAGGCGCCGAGCGCGTGGCGCGCGGCCCGCGCGATGCTCGCTGCGTCCACGCCGAAGAAACCGCGCAGCGCGGCGCGCGTGTCGCTGCGACCGAAGCCGTCGGTGCCCAGCGTGAGGTAGCGGCGGCCTTCGGGCAGGAAGGCGCGCACGCTCTCGGGCAGGGCGCGCACGTAGTCGGTGGCGGCGACGATCGGGGCCTTGCTGCCGCCCTTGCCCAGTTGCTGCGCGACGAAAGGCGTGCCGGCATTCTTCTCGCCGGCCAGCGCACGCTGCTCGCAGGCCTGGCCGTCGCGCGCGAGTTCGCTCCAGCTCGTGACGCTGAACACCTCGGCCGCGATGCCTTCGTCGACCAGCAGCTGCGCGGCCTTGATGACCTCGGTGAGGATCGCGCCCGAGCCCAGCAGCGTGACGCTTTGCTTCGCCTTGCCCGATGCCGGTGCATACGTGCCGAAGCGGTAGCAGCCGCGCAGGATGTCGGTCTCCGCGCCGGCCGGCAGGTCGGGCTGCGCGTAGTTCTCGTTCATGAGCGTGACGTAATAGAACACGTCCTGCTGCTCGACCATCATCTCGCGGATGCCCGCGTCGACGATGACGGCCATCTCGCCCGCGAAGGCCGGGTCGTAGGCCTTGCAGTTGGGAATGGTCGCGGCCACGAGGTGGCTGCTGCCGTCCTGGTGCTGCAGGCCTTCGCCGCCGAGCGTGGTGCGCCCCGACGTGGCGCCCAGCAGGAAGCCGCGCGCGCGCTGGTCGGCCGCCGCCCAGATGGCGTCGCCCACGCGCTGGAAGCCGAACATCGAGTAGTAGATGTAGAACGGCAGCATCGCCAGGCCGTGCACGCTGTAGCTGGTGGCCGCGGCCGTCCAGCTGGCGATGGCGCCGGCCTCGCTGATGCCCTCTTCGAGGATCTGGCCGTCGGTGGCTTCGCGATAGCTCAGCACCGAGCCGATGTCTTCCGGCGCATAGCGCTGGCCCACGCTCGAATAGATGCCCACCTGCTTGAACAGGTTGGCCATGCCGAAGGTGCGCGCCTCGTCGGCCACGATGGGCACGATGCGCGGGCCCAGGGCCTTGTCCTTCATGAGGTTGCCCAGCATGCGCACGAAGGCCATGGTGGTGCTCATCTCCTTGCCGGCCGCCGCCGTGGCGAACTGCGCGTAGGCCGCGATGTCGGGCTTGGGCACGACGTCGCAGGCGGTCTCGCGGCGCGGCATGGCGCCGCCGAGCGCTTCGCGGTGCTGGCGCAGGTAGCGCATCTCGGCGCTGTCTTCGGCCGGGCGGTAGAAGTCCATCGCGGTGGCCTGCGCGTCGGTGAGCGGCAGGTTGAAGCGGTCGCGGAACTCGATGAGGTCGACGTCGCCCATCTTCTTGTGCGAGTGCGTGGTCATCTTGCCCTGCGCGGCGCTGCCCATGCCGTAGCCCTTCTTGGTGTGGGCCAGGATCACGGTGGGCTGCCCCTTGTGGGCAGCAGCGGCGGCGTACGCGGCATGGATCTTCACGAGGTCGTGACCGCCGCGCTTCAGGCGGTCGATCTGCTCGTCGGTCATGCCTTCGGCCAGGCGCGCGAGCTCGGGGTTCTGGCCGAAGAAGTTGTCGCGGTTGAAGCGGCCGTCCTTGGCGGCGAAGGTCTGCATCTGGCCGTCGACGGTTTCGGCGAACACGCGCGCGAGTGCGCCGCTCACGTCCTGCGCGAACAGGCCGTCCCAGTCGCTGCCCCACACGAGCTTGACGACGTTCCAGCCGGCACCGGCAAAGAGCTTTTCGAGCTCGTCGATGATGCGGCCGTTGCCGCGCACCGGGCCATCGAGGCGCTGCAGGTTGCAGTTGACGACCCACACGAGGTTGTCGAGCTTTTCGCGCGCGGCGAGCGTCAATGCGCTCATCGATTCGGGCTCGTCCATCTCGCCGTCGCCGAACACGCCCCAGACCTTGCGGCCTTCGCAGTTCAGCAGGTTGCGGTGCGTGAGGTAGCGCATGAAGCGCGCGTGGTAGATCGAGCTGATGGGGCCGATGCCCATCGAGCCGGTGGGGAACTGCCAGAAGTCCGGCATCAGGTACGGGTGCGGATAGCTGCACAGCCCGCGCGCGCCGCTGCCGTTCACGAACGCCGGCGCAGTGAGTTCCTGGCGGTAGTGGTTCAGGTCTTCTTCGCTCAGGCGGCCTTCGAGGTAGGCCCGCGCATACACGCCGGGCGCGCTGTGCGGCTGGAAGAACACGAGGTCGCCGCGGTGCGCCGGGCTGCGCGCATGGAAGAAGTGGTTGAAGCCGGTCTCGAACAGGTCGGCCGCGCTCGCGTAGCTGGCGATGTGGCCGCCGAGTTCGCCGTACGCCTGGTTGGCCTTGGCCACCATGGCGAGCGCGTTCCAGCGCATGAGCGAGGCGAGCTTTTCCTCGACGGCAAGGTCACCCGGAAACGGCGGCTGGTCGGCCGCAGCGATGGTGTTGACGTACGGCGTGGCCAGCTCGGGCTGCCAGCCGATGCGCTGCTGCCGCGCCAGGCGCGCCAGCTCGGCCAGCATCTGGCGCGCGCGCTGCGGACCTTGCGTCTGCGCCAGCGCCAGGAAGGCGTCGCGCCATTCGGCGGTCTCTTCGGGGTCGGGGTCGTGCGACGGCGGCGTGTCGAGCAACAGGGCGCGCATCTGGTCGGCGGAGATCGGGGCGTTCATGCCAGCACTTTAAGCCGCCTTGCGGAAAATTAGCTACCGGCACCAACGACTTCATGGCTATTCGAAAGCATAAAATGCCGCAACCCAAGCGCTTCACGGAATTTCATGGAACTCGATGCCATCGACCTGCGCATTCTCGACGAGCTGCAACGCGACGGCGCCCTGTCGAACGTCGAACTGGCGCGCCGCGTGCACCTGTCGCCCTCGCCCTGCCTGGCGCGCGTGAAGGTGCTGGAGGCCAGCGGCGTGATCGACCGTTATGTGGCGCTGGCGAACGCCAAGGCGCTGGGCCTGGGGCTCAACGTGTTCATCTCGATCAGCCTGACCACGCAGAGCAAGCAGTCGCTGGCCGACTTCGAGCAGCGCATCGCCGAGCACGACGAGGTGATGGAGTGCTACCTGATGACCGGCGACAGCGACTACCTGATCCGCATCGCCGTGGCCGACATGGCGGCGCTGGAGCGCTTCATCATGGAGCAGCTCACGCCGATTCCGGGGATCGAGAAGATCCGCTCGAGCTTTGCGCTCAAGCAGGTCAGATACAAAACGGCGCTGCCGTTGCCAGCAGCGCCGTTGTAATCGGCACGCCCCCGACGGGGCGGAAAGAAACTCAGAGACCGATCAGGCCGCCGTCGTTCTTGGTGATGACCACGGTGGCCGAGCGCGGGCGGCTGCTGCCACCGTCCGGCCAGTGGCTGATCGGCGTTTCGTCCTTCTTCGAACCTTCACCCGGATGCTGGATGTTCACGAACAGCGCGCGGCCGTCGCCCGACTCGGCGATGCCGGTGAGTTCGCAGTCCTTCGGGCCGACCAGGAAGCGGCGCAGGCCTTCCGTGCCGGGAGCCTTGCCCACGAAGGTGTTCTGCGTGCGCGTGGTGCTGGTCGCGGCATCGACGTTGGTGATCACCTTCGCACCGCCGTCGCCCACCTTGCCGGGCAGTGCGGCCAGCAGCATGCAGTTGGTGACGTCGGTGTAGGCGCCGTCGTCGGTCTGCAGCCAGAGCAGGCCGGGGGCGGCGTGGCTGAACCACATGCCGTCAGGGCTGGACAGGTCGTTGTCTGCGGTGAGCTGCGAGAGGTTGACGTCGGCCGACGCCGTCGAGCGCGCGGCGAAGAGATACACGTCCCACTTGAAGCGCAGCGAGGTCGGGTCGGCGTTCTCGTCCGCGAAGCGCACGATGTGGCCGTTCGGATTGCCCAGCTGCGGTGCGTTGGCGGTCGTCCTGTCGTCGTAGTAGCGCGGGTTGGAGGCGCTGGTCTTGCCGATCGGGCGAGAGGCGGCGTTGGTGTTGGTCAGCGTCACGTAGACGTCGCCGGTCTTCGGGTTGACGGCGGTCCACTCGGGGCGGTCCATCTTGGTCGCGCCGGCGGCGTCGGCAGCCAGGCGGGCGTTGGTCACCACGTCGGCCGCATCGGCGAAGGCGTATTTGTCGTAGTTCGAGGTGATGTTGTTCACGCCGACCTTGAGCTCGAGCCACACGCCCGTGCCGTCTTCGTCGAAACGGGCCACATAGAGGCGGCCGTCGTCCATGTACTTGTCGCCCGCGGCCATGCCGCCGCCGATGTCGGCCGCGTCCCAGTTCTTGGTGGAGACGAACTTGTAGATGTACTCGTTGCGCGAGTCGTCGCCCATGTACCAGACCAGCGGCTTGCCGACCACGACCGGGCCGAGGCAGGCGCCTTCGTGGCCGAAGCGGCCGAGTGCGGTGCGCTTCTTCGGCGTGCTGGTGGGGTTGAACGGATCGATCTCGACCACCCAGCCGTAGGTGTTGTGGCCGTTGCGGTAGTCGTCGGTGGCCGAGGCGCCGAGGACTTCGGTGTTCCAGCGGCCGTACTGGCCGTCGGCGGTGTCGGGCGTGACGGTGGCCCAGAGTTCGCGGCCGGTGCTGGCCACGCCGTAGCGGCTGAAGCTCGCGAGTTCCTTCGCCGAGCGCTTGCTGTCGTCGGTTCCCTTGATGCGGCGGAAGTAGCCGGCCCAGTTCTCTTCGCAGGTGAGGTACGTGCCCCACGGCGTGGTGCCGTTGGCGCAGTTGTTGAGCGTGCCGCGGGTCTTGCTGCCGTCGGTCGAGTACTTGGTCTTCAGGTAGTCGGTCTTGGCGGCCGGGCCCGAGAACTGCATGTCGGTGAGCGTGTGGACGCGGCGGTTGAAGCTCGAATCCTGCTTGTAGCTCCAGCTGCTGCCGGTCTTGTTGACCTCGACCACGCTCACGCCGTGCAGGTAGAACTCGCGCTTCACTTCATCGGCGACGGTGCGCACACCGCCCACGATGGTCTGGCCGTCCGGGTGCAGGAACAGGGGCGTGATGGCTTCGTGGTTCATCACCAGCAGGCCGCGCGTGGCGTTGGCCGGGTCCCACTTGTTCGTGGCGTTGACGCCGAAGAAGGTCATGCCGTCGTGGTGGTCGCCGGCGCGGCGGTCATAGGTGGCCGGATCATCCGTGCCGTCGTTCTTGTACGCGGCCACGCCGGCGGCGATCGGGTCGCCCAGGCGGTAGAGCACGCTGGCGGTGTAGCCGGCGGGCACGGTCACGACGTCGTCGAGGCTCTTGGCCACGGGGTTGAAGCCCAGCTTCAGCGGCGTGGGCGACGGGGCGGGGGCCGGTGCGGGAGCCGGTGCAGGCGGAATGATGGGGAAGGCTGCGCCGCCACCACCGCTGCCGCCACCGCAGGCCTGCAGCAGTGCGGTGCCGGCGGTACCGACGCCCAGGCCGAACAGATGGCGGCGGCTCAGGCGCGACGCGACCAGGTCGGTGAAGGACGGGTTCGGGGAATCGTTGGTGCCGACATCGTCGAGATCGACGCCGTGGGCGTCCGTGCGGGTGTTTGCGGTCATGCGCAATATCTTTCGTGGGTTGGGATTGAAACCAGCCCGCGAAGTTAGGCACTTCGCATGACATGCGCGTGAAACGCTCGGCCGTTGGTTGGGGTACGGCGAGATTTCGTCAAAAAACCTTCACGCCCGCGCCACACATTGCAGGGCGGACGCGGCGCCCCTCAGGGCGCCGGCAGTTGCCTCGGCCACAACGCCCACAACCGCAGCGGCTGGTTCACGCTCGCGGCCAGCCGGCCGGCCTCCGCGCCGGTGCCGGCGAAGTAGTCGGCGCGCACGGCGCCCAGGATGGCGCTGCCGGTGTCCTGCGCCACCACCAGCTTCTGCAGCTGCGCGGTCGGGCCGTTCGATGCGAGCCACACCGGCGTGCCGTAGGGAATGCTCTCGCGGTCCACCGCGATGGAGCGCCCCGCCGTCAGCGGCACGCCTTGCGCGCCGCGCGGGCCGAAGGCGGCGTCGAGTTCGCTCATCGTCTCTTCGCGGAAGAACACGTAGCGCGGATTGCTCCACAGCAGCTGCGACACGCGCTGCGGGTTCTGCGCCACCCAGGCCTTGGTGTCGTCGGGCCACTTGCCGACCTTGGCGACGCCCTGGCTCATCAACCACTGTTGCACGCTGCGGTACGGCTGCTCGTTGGTGGCCGCGTAGGCCACGCGCACGGTGTGCTGGTAGCCGTTGGCCTCGGTGATGCGCAAGCGGCCCGAGCCCTGGATGTGCAGCATCAGCGCGTCGATGGGGTCGGCCATCCAGGCGATCTCGCGACCGCGCAGCGCGGCCTGGGCCTCGGGCAGGGTCTCGATCTCCTGGCGCGTGAACCACGGGCGCTTGGGCACGAGGCCGTCGGGCGTCTGGTACAGCGGCACGCTGAAGCCGGCCGAGGGCACGCGCGAGGCCTCGTACACGGGCTCGTAGTAGCTGGTGAGCTTGCCTTCGCTCTGGCCCGCGAGCGATTCGACGCGGTAGGGCTGCAGCCGGTCGGTCATCCAGCGGCGCTGCTCCTCGGGCGTGGCGATGGCGAGCTGGCGCACCTCGCGGCACAGCGGCGCGAAGGCGGCGTTGGGGCGTGCGCAGTTGGCCAGCAGCGCGATCCACGCCTCATGCAGCGGGTCTTCGCTGAAGCCCGGCAGTTCGGACCAGCCCACGGGCACCCAGCGGCTTTTCGGATGCGCGAGCGATCCGGTCAGCGGACCGAGGTCGCGCGGCGGGGTGACGGTGGGTCGGG
>NZ_JBWKYF010000028.1:0-82854 GCF_059423605.1 Variovorax sp. GW460-12-1-14-LB1 | reverse complement strand
CGCGGGGTCTCGCCCAAACTCGCTTCGCTCAAACAAGGGCGAGCCCTGATCCGCGAAACGCTGCGCTCCTCGGCGCAGCCAGAGGGGCTTGGAGGCCGGGCGGGCCGTCGCTGCGCTCGGCCACCACGGCGCCAAAGGCGCTGCGCGCTTTGGGCGCCTTGTGCTTGTGCTTTCAACGGAAAGAGTTGGTCATAAGCAAGCAACAAAGACTTCGTTGGGGAACGAGGCGCACGCTTCTACATTCGCGGCATGACTGCCGTTCTTTCTCGCGTTCCCACTGCAGATGCTCCGGCGCAGCCCTTCGAGGTGCGGCCTTTCGATGCGCCTGTCGGTGCGGAGATCGTCGGGCTCGACATCGCTGAGCCGATCAACGCCGCGGACTTCCAACGCATCCACCGCGCGCACCTGGACCACCACGTGCTGGTCTTTCGCGACCAGCGCATCACGCCCGCACAGCACATCGACTTCAGCCGCCGCTTCGGGCCGCTCGAGATCCACGTGCTGCACCAGTTCCAGCTGAAGAACCACCCCGAGATCCTGATCGTTTCGAACATCAAGGAGAACGGCGAGCCGATCGGTCTCGGCGACGCGGGCGTGTACTGGCACTCCGACATTTCGTACAAGCCCCATCCCAGCCTGGGCTCGCTGCTGCACGCGCAAGAGCTGCCGAGCGAAGGCGGCGACACGCTGTTTGCCGACCAGCACCTGGCATGGGAGGCGCTGCCTGTCGAGCTGCAGCAGCGCATCCTGCCGCTGAAGGCAGAGCACAGCTACCTCGCGAAGTACGAGGAACTGCGTGCGAAGAATCCGTGGCGGCCCAAGTTGTCTCAAGCGCAGATCGACCAGGTCGCACCCGCCGTGCAACCCGTGGTGCGCACGCACCCGGAGACGGGGCGCAAGGCGCTGTTCGTCAGCGAGCACTTCACGACGCGCATCGTCGGCCTGCCGCAAGGCGAGAGCGATGCGCTGCTGGCCGAGCTGTTCGCGCACAGCGTGAAGCCTGAGTTCGTGTACCGCCACGCGTGGGCGCCGCACGACCTGGTGTTCTGGGACAACCGCTCGCTGATGCACCTCGCGGCAGGCACGCCCGACCACCTGCGCCGCCGGCTCAACCGCACCACCATCGTGGGCGACACGCCTTTCTGATTTCCTCTTCTCCTTCTCTTCCGGACTTTCCAATGAACCGCTTCACCCGCCGCGCCGCCGCGCTCGTCACCGGCCTTGGCCTTCTCGCCGGCAGCCTGGCCGCGCACGCCGAAGGGCAGATCCGCATCGCCGAGCAGTTCGGCATCGTCTACCTGCTGCTCAACGTGGCGCAGGAGCAGAAGCTGATCGAGAAGCACGCGAAGGCCGCGGGGGTCGATGCGAAGGTGGAGTGGGTCAAGCTCTCGGGCGGCTCGGCGGTGAACGACGCGCTGCTGTCGGGCAACATCGAGATCGCGGGCGCCGGCGTGGGGCCGCTGCTCACGCTGTGGGACCGCACCAAGGGCAAGCAGAACGTGAAGGGCGTGGCCTCGCTGGGCAACTTCCCGTACTACCTGGTGAGCAACAACCCGAACGTGAAGTCGATCGCCGACTTCACGGACAAGGACCGCATCGCGCTGCCCGCCGTGGGCGTGTCGGTGCAGTCGCGGGTGCTGCAGATCGCGTCGGCCAAGCTGTGGGGGGACAAGGAGTTCAACAAGCTCGACAAGATCAGCGTGGCGCTGCCGCATCCCGACGCGGCGGCGGCGATCATCAAGGGCGGCACGGAGATCACGGGGCACTTCGGCAACCCGCCGTTCCAGGAGCAGGAGCTCGCGGGCAATCCGAACGCGCGCATCGTGCTGAACTCGTACCAGGTGCTGGGCGGGCCGTCGTCGGCCACGGTGCTGTACGCGACCGAGAAATTCCGCAACGAGAACCCGAAGACCTACAAGGCGTTCGTCGATGCGCTCGACGAGGCGGCGAAGTTCGTCACGGCCAACCCCGAGAAGGCGGCCGACATCTACCTCAAGGTGAGCAACGCCAAGCTCGACCGCGAGCTGCTGCTCAAGATCATCAAGAACCCCGAGGTGCAGTTCAAGACCGCGCCGCAGAACACCTACGTGTTCGCGGAGTTCATGCACCGCGTGGGCGCGATCAAGAACAAGCCGGCGTCGGTGAAGGACTATTTCTTCGACGACGCGCACACGGCCTCGGGGAACTGACGCGATGCTGTCCCGGCTCGAGCGCCTGGCGGGGCCGCCCGCCGCGGCCTTCCTCGGCGGCAGCGTGGCGCCTCAGCGGCCGGCACGGCGGCGCGGCGTGGTGGCCACGGGCGACGCGGCACCGCCGTACGTGCACGAGGCGCTGCTGCAGGTCGACGGCGTCAGCCTCGAGTACCGCACGCCCGAGCGCGTGGTGCGCGCCACGCACCGCGTGAGCTTCGACGTGCATGCCGCCGACCGCTTCGTGCTGCTCGGGCCCTCGGGCTGCGGCAAGTCCACGCTGCTCAAGGCCGTGGCCGGGTTCATCCCGCCGGTTGAGGGCGAGATCCGGCTCGACGGCCGGCGCGTGACGCAGCCGGGCCCCGACCGCATCGTCGTGTTCCAGGAGTTCGACCAGCTGCCGCCGTGGAAGACGGTGAAGCAGAACGTGATGTTCCCGCTGCTCGCCTCGCGCACGCTGGGGCGCAAGGAAGCGGCCGAGCGCGCGCTGCACTACCTGGACAAGGTGGGCCTCTCGAAGTTCGCCGATGTGCACCCGCACCAGCTCTCGGGCGGCATGAAGCAGCGCGTGGCGATCGCGCGGGCGCTGGCGATGCAGCCGCGCGTGTTGCTGATGGACGAGCCCTTTGCCGCGCTCGACGCGCTCACGCGCCGCCGCATGCAGCAGGAGCTGCTCGAACTGTGGGACGAGGTGCGCTTCACGCTGCTGTTCGTCACGCACTCGATCGAGGAGGCGCTGGTGGTCGGCAACCGCGTGGCGCTGCTGTCGCCGCACCCGGGGCGCATGCGCGCTGAACTCAACAGCCACGGTCACTCGCTCGACAGCCTGGGCGGCGCCGACTTCCAGGCCACCGCGCGGCGCATCCACGACATGCTGTTCGAAGAAGAGCAGGGCACCCCATGAGCACCCTGACGCCACCCATCCGCCCCGAATACGAACGCACGCTCGAGCCCTTCACCGAACTGCCGGTCGAACGCGCGCTGCCGCTGGCCACGCGCCTGGCCTCGCACACCTGGCTGCGCAAGGGCCTGATCCTTGCCGTCATCGCCGTGCTGTGGGAGCTGGCGGCGCGCTGGCAGGACAACGACCTGCTGCTGCCCACCTTCACCGCCACCGCCCGCGCGCTGGCCGAGGGGCTGGCCAGCGGCGAGCTGGTCGAGAAGGTGCGCATCTCGCTGGCCGTGCTGCTGCAGGGCTACCTCGCAGGCGTGCTGCTGGCCTTCGGGCTCACGACGCTGGCCGTGTCCACGCGCATCGGGCGCGACCTGCTGGACACGCTGACCTCGATGTTCAACCCGCTGCCCGCGATCGCGCTGCTGCCGCTGGCGCTGCTGTGGTTCGGGCTGGGGCGCGGCAGCCTGGTGTTCGTGCTGATCCATTCGGTGCTGTGGCCGCTGGCGCTCAACACCTATGCGGGCTTCCAGGGCGTGCCTGAGACGCTGCGCATGGCGGGGCGCAACTACGGGCTGAAGGGGCTGCGCTACGTGCTGCAGATCCTGGTGCCGGCCGCGCTGCCGTCGATCCTGTCGGGGCTGAAGATCGGCTGGGCCTTTGCGTGGCGCACGCTGATCGCGGCCGAGCTGGTGTTCGGCGCTTCGTCGGGCAAGGGCGGGCTGGGCTGGTACATCTTCCAGAACCGCAACGAGCTGTACACCGACCGCGTGTTCGCGGGCCTGGCGCTGGTGGTGCTGATCGGCCTGCTGGTGGAAAGCCTGGGCTTTCGCACGCTGGAGCGGCTCACCGTGCGGCGCTGGGGCCAGCAGCGCTAGCCCGCGGGTGAAGGGGCCGGGCGGACGAATGCCCCGGCGATGGCGCAAGGGCTGCGGGCTCGGGTCTAATCGCAGCTTTTGGCACGCGTTCTCCTTCCCATGAGCTCTTCCGCCCCCGACCTTTCCGCGATCGCCGGTGCGCTGGCCGATGCGGCCGCCGCCCAGTCGATGCGCTACTTCCGCACGCCGCTGGACATCATCACCAAGGCCGACGAAAGCCCGGTCACGCTGGCCGACCGCGCCGCCGAGACGGCGATGCGCGAGATCCTCGGCGCGCGCGTGCCCGCCGACGGCATCTTCGGCGAAGAGCATGGCCCCGAGCGGCTCGACGCCGACCGCATCTGGGTGCTCGACCCGATCGACGGCACGCGCAGCTTCATCACCGGCTCGCCGCTGTGGGGCACGCTCATCGGCGTGCTGCAGGGCGGTCGCGTGGTGCTGGGCATGGTCGACATGCCGGTGCTGAAAGAACGATGGATCGGCGAGGCCGGCAAGGGCGCCACGCGCGACGGCCAGCCCGTGCGCGTGAGCGGCTGCACCGAGATCGCCAAAGCCCGCATCGTGACCACCTCGCCCGACATCTTCTCGCCGGCCGACTGGAGTGCCTTCGACCGCCTGAGCCGCCAGTGCGCGATGCGCCGTTTCGGCGGCGACTGCTACGGCTACGCGCAACTCGCCGGCGGCACCATCGACCTCGTGGTCGAGACGGGGCTGCAGCCCTACGACTTCCTGGGCCCGGCGGGTTTGATCGAGGCCGCCGGCGGCGTCGTCACCGACTGGGAGGGCCGGCCGCTGGGGCTGAATCCCGACCAGCGCGTGATCGCTGCAGCCACACCCGAACTTCACCGACAAGCCCTGGCCGTGCTGGCCGCCTAGACTGTCGGCATGTTCCGCTGGCTGATCGTCGTCGTCCTGGCGCTGGTGCTCATGAGCGGCCTGACCGCCTGGCTGCGCCGCTTCGGCTTCGGACGGCTGCCCGGCGATTTCGAGTTTCGCGCCTTCGGCCGCGACTGGCAGCTGCCGATCGCGAGCACGGTGGTGCTCAGCATGATCGCGGCGCTGGTCGCGCGGCTGCTCTGAGCACGGCGCGGCGACGACTGAGAAAGAAGAGAACCCCGCAATGAGAGCCTGCGTAGACATCGGCGGCACCAAGGTCGCCGTGAGCCTTTCCGCTTCGAGCGACGCGCCGCTGATCGGCCGCCGCAGCGAGCCCACCGCCAAGACCGGCAGCAACGACGCCGTGGCGGTGCAGATCCTGCGGCTCATCGACGAGGTCTGCGCCGAGCAGGGTGTCGACCCGGCCAGCATCGACCGCGTGGGTGTGTCGTCGACCGGGCCCTTCGAGCTGCACGACGGCATGGTCGAGCTGGCCACGCCCAACATCTGCGGCGGCATCGCCGGCCCCTCGCGCGGGCTGCCCAACGACTGGATGACGGCCATCGTCGAGGCGCCGCTGGCGCGCCGCTTCGCCCGCGTGCGCGTCGAGAACGACGCCGTGGCCGCGCTCGAGGCCGAGCGCCACTGGGGCGCGCTGAAGGGGCTCGACAACTGCGCCTACGCCACATGGAGCACCGGCGTGGGCGTGGGTCTGTGCGTCGACGGCAAGGCGCTGCGCGGCAAGAACGGCAACGCGGGCCACGCGGGCCACAGCTTCGTGGTCGACGACGACAGCGGCGCGCTGTGTGGCTGCGGCAACCTGGGCGACGTGGAAGCGCTGGCCGGCGGCAATTCGATCGCGCACCGCTTCGGCCAGCCCGCGGCCGATCTGTTCACGGCCGCCGCGGCCGGTGACGCCGCGGCACTCGAGAAGGCCGACGCGCTGTGCCGCGTGATCGGCCGCATGCTCTACAACCTGGTCATCACGCTCGACCTGCAGCGCATCAGCCTGGGCGGCAGCGTGTTCTGGCACCACCGCGACTTCGTGCTGCCGCGGCTGCAGGCGCAGGTCGACGGCAAGCTGCCGCCACTCACGCGCGGCGTGCTGCTGGTGCCCGCCGGGCTCGGCGACAAGGTGGGCGACTATGCGGCCCTGGCGTTGCTCGACTGAGCCGCGGCGCGCGACGATCGCCCCCCCGTCGCCGGCGGGTGCTTCTGCGCCGCGCAGCCTTCCTCGACGATCCGTCCGAGCCGCCGCAGCCCCGCATCGACCGCTTCGCTGAACGGCCAGCCGCAGTTGATGCGCAGGTAGTGGTCGAAGCGCGAGGCGTTCGAGAACTGCGCGCCCGGCGCCACCAGCATGTGCTCGTGCAGGGCCGCCTCGAACACCGCCACCGACGACAGCCGATCAGGCAACTCCACCCACAGCTGGAAGCCGCCGCGCGGCAGGTTGAGCCGCGTGCCGGCCGGGAAGTAGCGGGCGATGGCGTCGGCCGTCTGGTCGCGCTGCGTGTGCAGGCGTTCGCGCAGCCGGCGCAGGTGGCGGTCGTAGCCGCCGCTGGCAATGATCTCGCCCGCGGCGATCTGCGCCAGCGCCTCGTTGTTGCGCGTCTGCGCGTACTTGAGCATCTCGACCTGCGCATGCCAACGCCCGGCCGTGATCCAGCCCAGCCGCAGTCCCGGCGCCAGCACCTTGTGCAGCGAGGCGCAATACACCACGTTGCCCGTGCGGTCCCAGGACTTGATGGCGCGCGGCGGCACTTCGGTTTCCACCAGGTCGCTGTAGGTGTCGTCCTCGACCAGCGCGATGCCGTGGTTCTCGCACATCTGCACCAGCCGCTGCTTGTGGGCGTCGGGCATCACGCTGCCGATGGGGTTCTGCAGGTGCGGCACCACCACCACGGCCTTGATGTCGTCGTAGGTGTGGATGGCCAGGTCGAGCGCCTCCAGCGAAATGCCGGTCTGCGGGCTGGTGGGAATCTCCAGCCCGCGCAGGCCCAGGCTCTCGAGCACCTGCAGCAGGCCGTAGAAGGTGGGCGATTCGACCGCGACGGTGTCACCGGGCTTGGCGATGGCGCGCAGCGCGAGGTTCAGCGCCTCGATGCAGCCGTTGGTCACCAGCACGTCGTCGGGCGCCACCGTCATGCCCACGCGCAGGTTGCGCTGGGCCACCACCTGGCGGAACTGCTCGTGGCCTTTTTGCGAAGAGGCCGTGGTCAGCAGCTCGGGGCGCTGGCGCAGCGCGCGCGTCATCGCGTTGCGCAGCGCCTCGGCCGGGTAGAGCTCGGGCGCGGCGCGCGAGATCGCGAAGTTGAGCTTCACGTCGTTGAGGCGCCCGCGCGCCATGAAGTTGGCCATGCGCGTGCGCATGTTGACGAACTGCGCCGGGTCGGGCGGCAGGCCGGACACTGGCTCTTCCATGGCCGCGATGGCCAGGCGCTGCGGGCGGCGCACGAAGTAGCCCGAGCGGTCGCGTGCCTCGACCCAGCCTTCGCTTTCCATGGCGCGGCACACCTGCAGCGCGGTCGAGAGGCTGATGTCGTGCAGCCGCATCAGGCTGCGCAGCGAGGGGAGCTTGTCGCCGGCCTTGAGCGAACCGGCGTGGATCGCGTCGACGTAGTGCGCCGCGAGCTGGCGGTAGAGCGGTAGCGAGTCCATGGGTCGATGTTCCCCGCATCGGGCATCCGAAAACAGATGCAGTTGACTGGGAAAAAGACCATAACAGATGGCGTGGCGGCCCGGCTGTTCCGGTCGCAATAGCCGTCGGGTGTGCCTGTTTTTCGGGCGGCGGAATTCCTACGATGAAGCCCACATCCACCCGAGGTCCGCCATGATCACCACCCTGTCCGAAGCCCCCGATTCCATCGTCCTCGAACCCGGCCAGTCGCTGCGCACCGCCGTCGATGCGGGCGCCTGGCTTCAGCTGGCCGAGGGCCGCGCCCGCGTGGTGTCGCCGCCGGGCTGGCTGGGCGAGACGGTGTTCATGACCGAGACGCTGCTCGGCGAGGGCGACATGCACTGCGTGCCGCAGGGCGGGTGGATCGAGGTGTCGGCGGTGACGGCGGTGCACCTGCGGGTGCATGCGCCCCAGCGCGCGGCCCGGGCCACGGCGCCGGTGGCGGCGCGGCCGGTGATGCGCTTCGTGCGCCTGCTGACGGGGTGGTGAGGTCCGGGGCAGGGCGCCTGCCCCGAACCAGAACCCGAAGCCGCCGTCAGTTCTTCGGCAACTTCTGCGGCCGCTTCCAGTTCGCGAAGCTGACCTGCTTGCCCCGCGCCACGGTCAGCGCGCCGGGCTCGGTCGACTTGTTCACCGTCGAGCCGCCGCCGATGGTGCCGCCCGCGCCGATGGTCACGGGCGCCACGAGCACGCAGTTGCTGCCCACGTGCACGTCGGCCTCGATCACGGTGCGGTGCTTGTTGGCGCCGTCGTAGTTGGCCGTGATGCTGCCCGCGCCGTAGTTCACGCGCTCGCCCACCGTGGCGTCGCCCAGGTAGGCCAGGTGGTTGGCCTTGGCGCCGGCCGCCAGCGTGGAGTTCTTGACCTCGACGAAGTTGCCGATGTGCACCTCGGCGCCCAGCTGGGCACCAGGCCGCAGCCGCGCAAACGGCCCGACCAGCGCGCCCGCGCCCACCGTCACGCCGGCCTTTTCGCCGTCGATGTGGGTGAAGGGATGGATCACCGCGCCGGCCTCGATGCGCACGTTGGCAATGACGCAGTTCGCGCCGATGCGCACGCCTTCGCCCAGCGACACCGTGCCTTCGAACACGCAGTTGACGTCGATGTCGACGTCGGCGCCGCAGCTCAGCGTGCCGCGCAGATCGAAGCGCGCCGGGTCGGCCAGGCGCACGCCCTGTTCCATCAGCGCGTGGGCCTGGCGCAGCTGCCAGGCGCGCTCCAGCGCCGCGAGCTGGGCCGGGCTGTTGATGCCGGCCACCTGCAGCGCGTCGGTCGTGACGTGCGCCACCACCGGCACGCGGTCGTCGGCCGCGAACTTCACGATGTCGGTCAGGTAGTACTCGCCCTGGGTGTTCTTGTTGTCCAGCCGCGCCAGCCAGCCCTTGAGCAGCCGCGCGGGCGCGGCCATCACGCCGCTGTTGATCTCGCGCACGGCGCGCTGCGCCTCGGTGGCGTCCTTGTGCTCGACGATGGCCGTCACCTCGCCACCGGCGCGGGTGCGGATGATGCGGCCGTAGCCCGTGGGGTCGTCGAGTTCGATGGTCAGCAGCGCGAGCCGCTCGCCGCCGCTGGCAGCGATGAGGGTGCGCAGCGTGTCTTCGGCGATCAGGGGCACGTCGCCCGACAGGATCACCACGGTGCCGTCGTCCGGCAGCTGCGGCGTGGCCTGCTGCACGGCGTGGCCGGTGCCCAATTGGGGCTCCTGGCGTGCGAAGCCGAGGGCGGCGGCGTTCACGGCCATCGCCTTGATCGCGGTCTCGACCTGCTCGGCGCCGTGGCCCGTCACGACCACGACATGGCGCGCGCCGATGCGCGCGGCGGTGTCGGTCACATGGGCCAGCAAGGCGCGGCCGGCCAAACGATGCAACACTTTGGGCAGCTTGCTCTTCATGCGCGTGCCCTTGCCGGCCGCCATGATGACGACGTCGACCGGTCCCTGGTTGCTCTGCTGCGGAGTCTGATTCATGCGCTTTTCTTCCCGGATTCGTTGTGCTGGACTGGCCCGAATTATCGGTGTGCTGCTGCTGGCCGCTGCCCTGGGGGCTTGCAGCGCGGTCAAGCTCGCCTACAACAACCTGCCCGAGCTGAGCTACTGGTGGCTCGACGGCTACTTCGACTTCGACGGCGCCCAGACCCCCAAGGTGCGCGACGAGCTCGCCCAGCTGCTGGCCTGGCACCGCCAGAACGAGCTGCCGCGCATCATCGGCCTGCTGCAGGAGGCCCAGGGCCTCGCGAGCGCCGACGTGACGCCGGCCCAGGCCTGCCAGCTGGCCGACCGCGTCCGCGAGCGCCTGCTCGCCGTCACCGAGCGCGCCGAGGCCGCCAGCGCCGAACTCGTGCTGAGCCTGAGCGAGGCCCAGCTGCAGCAGCTCGAACGCAAGTACGCCAAGAACAACGCCGACTACCGCAAGGACTGGCTCGACCGCAGCCCCGCGCAGGTGCAGGACAAGCGCTACGACCAGTTCCTCGAGCGCCAGGAAGACTTCTACGGCCGCCTAACGACCGAGCAGCGCGCGCTGCTGCGCCAGCAGGTGGCGCAGTCGGTGTTCAGCCCGAAGCTGGCGTACGAGGAGCGGCGCCAGCGCCAGCAAGAGGCGCTGGTGCTGTTGCGCGGCTTCCTGGGCGGCAACGGCGGCGCGCGCGCTTCGCCGGCCGAGGCCCGCGCCGCGCTGCATGCCTACATCCAGCGCATCGCCGATCCGCCGCCCGGCCCCTGGCGCGAGCAGCAGCAGGCGCTGCTGCAGGAAGGCTGCCGCAACCTGGCGGCGCTGCACAACACCACCAGCGCTACGCAGCGCGAGCAGGCGGTGCGGCGGCTGCAGGCCTACCAGGGCGACCTGCGGCAGCTGGTGGCGGCGCGCTGAGGCGACCGCCCCTCAGATCATCGGCACCGGCCGCAGGGGGCGCTCGAAGTAGTCGCCCAGCGTTTCGAGCGCATGCGGCTCCAGGATGCGCAGCCAGCCGCCGTCGAGCTTGTACAGGCCCAGGCGCTGCAGCCGCCGCATCGTCTTGTTGGTGTGCACCAGCGACAGCCCCAGCGCGTCGGCGATGTGCTGCTGGTTGAACGGAAACTCCACCCAGCCGTCGCGCACCATGCCCACGCGCTGGGCGCGCCGGTACAGGTGCATGAGCAGCATGGCCACGCGCTCGCCGGCGTTGCGACGCCCGGCGGTGACGAGGTGGTCGTCCACCAGCTTTTCCTCGCGCGCGGCCAGCCAGGTGATGTCGTAGCCGAGCCGGGGCTGGGTCTGGAACAGCGCCCACAGCCGTTCGCGCGCGAAGGCGCACAGCGTGGCGTCGGTCACGGCCTCGACGCCGTGGGTCTGGCCGTCGGCAAACTCGTCCTGCAGGCCGATGAAGTCGCCGGGCAGCAGGAAACCCAGGATCTGCCGCCGGCCGTCGCTCAGGGTCTTGTAGCGGAAGGCCCAGCCTGCGTAGAGCGTGAACAGCTGCGGGCTGGCGCGGTGCTCGTCGACGATGGTGCCGCCCGCCTCGACGCGCCGGGTGCCGGTGCGAAAGGACTGGATCGCCTCCAGCTGCTGCGCCGTCACCGGCAGGAAGGCCTCCAGGCGCCGCAGCGCGCAGTGTTCGCAGGGGTTCGCACCCTGCGGCGGGGAGGCGGCAACGGGATAGTCCTCGAACTTCACGCCGCACTATAGGCTGGCGGGGCTATGTCTTTTGACATTTCGGGGCGCAGGATGGCCCCCTAGACTCGAAACGATGTCCCCTTTTTGCACCGCATGACACCAGAACAAGCCTCTGCAGAACTCCTGTACGAATTCCTCTATTGCAGCCTGCTCGCCCCCGACCTGCCGCCCGCCACCGTGGGCGCGATCGTCACCCAGGCCCGCGCGCGCAACGCCGAGGACGGCATCTCCGGCCTGCTGGTGTTCGACGGCCAGTGCTTCTGCCAGCATTTCGAGGGGCCGCGCGAGGCGGTGCAGGCGCTGATGGCGCGGCTGCAGCGCGATCCGCGTCACGTGGCGCTCGTGGTGGTCCACGACGGCCCGCTGGCCGCCCGGCGCTACAGCGGGTTTGCAATGGGCCTGGCCGAATGCGAGGGCCCCGACCCGGTCTCCGGCCTGCGGGCCCTGCGCGGCGAGGCGGCGCTGGCGCACTTCCTGGCGCTGCGTGCCAGCTTCGACATCAGCACCTGACCGGCTGACTGACGGAAAACTGAAAACGACGGGCAAAGAAAAAGGCGGCCGAAGCCGCCTTTGTTCAGAAGAGCCGGGAGTGCAGGCGGTCGGTCAGACCGGGTCCCACACGTAGGTGGCACCGTAGCCATCCCAGGCTTCCATGACGATGCGCTGGCCGGCGGCCACGGTGAGCGACTCGCCCGGGGCCAGCACGATGTCTTCGCTGGGGCCATGGGCGGTGGCGTCGGGCGTGACCCACACGCGGCCCTGCTTGACGCGCAGCACGCTCGCCGACCGCGCCTTCAGGCTCATCGCCTCGCCGGGCGCAATCTGCCAGGCGCCACGGCGCACGGCCGGCGGAATGGCCGCGGTGCGGGTGGAACGGGACAGGGAAGCGAGCGATTCGTTGGTGCAGACGGCGGTGGACATGATGAGGACTCCTTGGCTGATCCGAAGCGCCTTTGACAGACAGAGAGGTTGGCGCAGTTCGGGAATGAATGATCGTTTTTGCGGCCTTGGAGGTCCAATGAAAACGAGGTAGCCTACTGATGCGATTCCCGCATCAATCAACTGGGCGCCGGGAACGCACACCAAAGTCATACCCATGCAACATTCGCAAACCCACCTGCGCTCCCGGCCCATCTCGGCAGGGCACCTGCGGGCCTTCGAGGCGGTCGCGCGGCACCTCAATTTCCGCGCCGCGGCCGAGGAAATGGCGCTCACCCAGTCGGCCGTGAGCCGGCAGATCCAGTCGCTCGAGGAAGAAGTGGGCGTGTCGCTGTTCCTGCGCCACACGCGGGCGGTCGAGTTGACCAGCGCCGGGGCACAGCTGCTGCTGTCGGTGCAGCAGGCGCTGCCGCGCATCGACATGGCGGTGCGGCAGATCCGCCAGAGCGCGGGGCGCAAGAGCGTGGCGCTCACCACGTTTGCCTCGTTCGCCTCGATGTGGCTGATTCCGCGGCTGGAGGCCTTCCAGCGCGACAACCCCGAGATCGACATCCGCATCGACGCCAGCGACATCGCGGTCGACCTTGACGTGGCCGACGTGGACATCGCGCTGCGCTACGGCCCGCCCGAAGGCATGCCGCCCGGCGCCGTGCGGTTGTTCGGCGAAACGCTGACGCCGGTGGCGAGCCCGTGGCTCATCAAGAGCAACCCGCCGATCAAGACGCCGGCCGACATCGCCCGCTTCACGCTCATCGAGGCGGGCGACGCGCACCGCACGCACCTGGAATGGCTCACGTGGCGGCGCTGGTTCGAGGTCAATGGGCTGGAGCGCGCGCAGCCCAAGCGCTGGCTCTATTTCAACTATGCGTACCAGATGGTGCAGGCCGCGCTCACGGGCCAGGGCCTGGTGCTGGCGCGCAGTTCGCTCATTGCCGAAAGCCTGGCCAACGGCGACCTGATCGAGGTGCTGCCGCAGCACCGGCTGGATTCACCGATGGCCTACTGGCTCATCTCGGGGCCGCGCAATGCGCTGCGGCCCGAGATCAAGGCCTTTTCCGACTGGCTGGAGGCGCAGGCCGTGACCACGCGCCAGACCATCGGTGAGGTGCCCGACCCCGACACGGTGGACAACCTCGACTGAGCCGGCTCAGGAGGTCGGCCAGACCACGCCGTTGTCGTTGAGGATGGCATCGAGGGGCAGGTCGTGCGCCTCGGGTTCGAAGTCTTCGAGGAAACCGTTCGTGAAGCCCAGCCCCACCGTGAACGGCCGGGGCTCGAGCGCCGCCAACGTGCGGTCGTAGAAGCCGCCGCCGTAGCCCAGCCGGTAGCCACCCGCGCTGTAGCCCACGCAAGGCACGAACAGCAGGGTTGGCACGATCAGCTCGGTGTCTTTGGGCTTGGGAATGCCGTAGGCGTCTTCTTCCATCTGGCAGCCCGGGTACCAGGCATGGAAGGTGAGCGTCTTGTGAACTTTGTCGATCACCGGCAGTCCGATGCGGCGGCGCTGCGTTTCTTCCATCAGTTCGCCGTCTTCCTTCCAGCGATGCAGTGCGGGCAGCGGGTCGAACTCGCCCTTGATCGGCCAGTAGGCGCCGATCACGGTGTCGGGCCGGCCGACCAGCCAGATCCGCATCACCCGCTGCAACAGGTCGGCCCGCGCGAGGCGGTCGGGCAGCGCCAGACGCTGCTCGATGAGTGCCTTTCGCAGTTGACCCTTCAGAAAACTCGCCGTGGCCGAGGTGTCGGCATCCTTTGACTTGTCCATAATCCCCCGATGCAGTTCCCAAGCATTTTGGCATCCGCGCGCGCTCGTCAGCGTCGCGGCGCGCCCGCCCTGGTTTTTTCCGCCGTTCTCGCACTCGCCGCGCTGCTGTCGCAACAGCCCGCCGCCGCGCAGAACAACACCAACGACGACGTGCTGGTCCAGATGAAGCAGGCCTTCCAGCGCGGCGACAAGGCCCGTCTCACGGCCCTGCTGCCGCAGGCCCGTGGCCATGCACTCGAACCCTGGGCCGCCTACTGGGAGCTCAAGGCCCGTCTGCAGGAAGCCGCGCCGAACGAGGTGCAGGACTTCTACGCGCGCTACCCCAACACCTACCAGGAAGACCGCCTGCGCAACGACTGGCTGCTGCTGCTCGGCCAGCGCCGCGACTGGGACGGCTTCGCCGCCAACATCGCCGGCTTCCGCATGGGCGACGACGCCCAGGTGCGCTGCTACGCGGTGCTGGTCGACACGCTGCGCACCGGCACGGCCACGCAGGCGCAGGCCGACGAGGTGCGCCGCAACTGGTTCGCGCAGAAAGACAGCGACGACGGTTGCCTCACCGCCGCCGACCGCATGGTCGCGGCCCGCCTGATGACCACCAACGACGCCTGGAAGAAGGCGCGCCTGGCCATCGAGGCCAACCGGCCCGCCGCCGCGCGCGGCGCCGTCACCATCGCCGCGCCCGATGCGCTGCCGCTGTTCGAAGAGGTCAACGCCAGCGCCGCCAAGTTCCTCACCGGCCGCGCCTTCGTCGCCGCCAAGTCGCGCAAGGAACTGGTGGTGCTCGCGCTCATCAAGATCGCGGTGGCCGACCCCGACCAGGGCGCCGCGCAGCTCGACGGCAAGTGGGGCCCGATGCTCTCCGCCGAAGAGCGCAACTGGGTCTGGGGCACCATCGGCCGCGCGGCCGCGAACAAGCTCTCGCCGATGGCCGTGAGCTACTTCGGCAACGTCACGAAGAACAGCGACCTGTCCGACGACATGCTCGGCTGGCGTGTGCGCGCCGCCCTGCGCGCCAGCCAGTGGAAGGACGTCGCACCCGCCATCAACGCCATGAGCGACGCCGCCCAGCAGGACCCGACCTGGGTCTACTGGAAGGCCCGTGCGCTGAGCAGCGCCGGCGGCGACGAGCGCCGCGCCCAGGCCCGCGAGCTGTACACCAGCATCGCCGGTACGCGCGGTTTCTATGAAATGCTGGCGCTCGAAGAGCTGGGCCAGCGTGTCGTGGCGGCCACGCGGCCTGCGCCGCTCACGCCCGAAGAAAAGAACGCCGCGCGCACCAACCCCGGCTTGCAGCGCGGCCTGCAGGCCATCGGCATGGGCCTGCGCTCCGAAGGCACGCGCGAGTGGAACTACGCCACCAACCTGCACGACAAGGGCGGCATGGACGACCGCGCCCTGCTGGCCGCCGCCGACCTGGCCTGCCAGCGTGAGGTGTGGGACCGCTGCATCAACACCAGCGAGCGCACCAAGGGCGTGATCGACGTCGAGCAGCGCTTCCCCATGCCCTTCCACGACACGGTGCTGCGCAAGAGCCAGGACATCGGCCTGGACCCGGCCTACGTCTACGGCCTGATCCGCCAGGAAAGCCGCTTCATCATGGACGCGCGCTCGGGCGTCGGCGCCTCGGGCCTGATGCAGGTCATGCCCGCCACGGCGCGTTGGACCGCCCGCAAGATCGGCCTGACCGACTTCACGCCCGGCCAGATCAACGACCGCGAGACCAACATCACCATCGGCACCAACTACCTGAAGCTCGCGCTCGACGACTTCGACGGTTCGATGGCACTGGCCGCCGCGGCCTACAACGCCGGCCCGGGCCGCCCGCGCAACTGGCGCAACGGCCCGGTGATCGACGCGGCCATCTGGGCCGAGAACGTGCCCTTCAACGAGACGCGCGACTACGTGAAGAAGGTGCTGGCCAACACGACCAACTACGCCGCCATCATCAGCGGCAAGCCGCAGTCGCTGAAGGAGCGCCTGGGCCGCGTGGGCCCGCGCAACGCCAACGAGCCCGAGCCCAACAAGGACCTGCCCTGACATGAGCTGGCGCGACGAGGTGCTCGACACCGTCGCGTCCGAATTCTCGGACGTGGGCGACGTCGCGCAGTTCACGCGCATCTCGGTGCGGCTGCTGCTCGCGGCAGTGCTGGGCTTCTTCTTAGGCTTCGAGCGCGAGCAGCAGGGCAAGGCGGCCGGCGTGCGCACGCACATGCTGGTGGCCATCGGCTCGGCGCTCTTCGTGCTGATCCCGCAGCAGACCGGCATCGTGCCGGCCGACATGAGCCGCGTGATCCAGGGGCTGGTGGCCGGCGTCGGCTTCCTGTGCGCCGGCACCATCCTCAAGCAGGGCAGGGACGAATCCCACGTGCAGGGCCTCACCACCGCCGCCGGGCTGTGGATGACCGCCGCCATCGGCATGGCCTGCGGGCTCGGCCGCGAGGTCACGGCCGTGTTCAGCGCGCTGCTGGCGCTCGCGGTGCTGTCGCTGGTGCCGCGCCTCGTGGGCCTGATCGAGCGCGTCGTGAAACCATCCGCAGACGCCTCCGGCCCGCGCGTGATCGTCCCACCGGAATCCCGCCAGGACGGCGAACGCTGAAGCGGTCCGCATCAATTCGCGCCGCCTTCGTCATCAATCGCAGCGCGCCGCCCGGCTAGCATCGACGGCTTTGCCCCGCATTCCCGCACTGACCCGGAGACCCAGATAGATGTCCAAGCTCTACATCGGCAACAAGAATTACTCGTCGTGGTCCATGCGCCCCTGGGTGCTCATGACGCAGGCCGGCATTCCCTTCGAGGAGGTGATGGTGCGCTTCGATTCGTTCGACGCCACCTCGCAGTTCAAGCACGTGATCGGCGCCATCAACCCGGTGGCCAAGGTGCCGGTGCTGGTCGACGGCGACCTGGCCGTCTGGGACACGCTGGCCATCGCCGAGTACCTGGCCGAGCGCTTCCCCGAGAAGCAGCTGTGGCCCCAGGGCATGGCCGAGCGGGCCCGCGCGCGCAGCATTTGCGCCGAAATGCACTCGGGTTTCACCCACCTGCGCGGCAACTGCCCGATGAACATCGAGGCCTCACTGCCCGAGGTGGGGGCGCGGCTCCTGGCCGAGCAGCCCGGCGTGCAGGAAGACCTCGACCGCATCGTGCAGATGTGGACCGAGCTGCTCGACCGCCACGGCGGCCCGATGCTGTTCGGCGCCTTCACCATCGCCGACGCCTTCTTCGCGCCGGTGGGCATGCGCATCCGCGGCTACGGCCTGCCGGTGCCGCCGGCCATCG
The DNA here is from genome assembly GCF_059423605.1 of Variovorax sp. GW460-12-1-14-LB1. Taxonomy (NCBI): domain Bacteria; kingdom Pseudomonadati; phylum Pseudomonadota; class Betaproteobacteria; order Burkholderiales; family Comamonadaceae; genus Variovorax; species Variovorax sp. GW460-12-1-14-LB1. The sequence goes on along the minus strand of NZ_JBWKYF010000028.1, from coordinate 65,712 downwards.
ACGCGTACATCGCGCGCGTGGCGGCCCTGCCGGGCGTCGCCGCGTGGATCGACGGCGCCCTGGCTGAGAAGACCTTTGTGGCCTTCGACGAGCCCTATCGCACCTCGCGCGACTGAGGCTCGCCGGACGTCATCAGAACCGGTACGTCGCCGCCAGGTAGGTGACGATCGGGTTCAGCTTCAGGCTCGCCTCGCTGCGCGCCACCGGCAGGCCGGTGATGCTGGTGGTGGTGAGCTTGGCCTTGGTCTTCAGCGGGATGTAGGACACCGAGAACGACACGCCCCAGTGCTTGTCGAACTGGTAGGCCACGCCGGCGTTGAGCACGGGCGCGAACGAGCTGTCGAGCTTGGCGGTGGTGTTCACCGAAGACGGACGCACGTGGAACTGGCTGGCCAGCGCGCCCTGCAGGTTCGACGTGAGCTTCACGTCGCTGTACCAGACGTAGGTGGCGCCCAGGCCCACGAACGGACGGAAGGCGTCGTTGCCTTCGTTGAAGTAGTACTTGGCCAGCACGGTCGGGCTCCACTGGCGGGCCTGGCCGAGTTCGCCCACGCGCGCCAGCGTGCCGCTGCCGTTGAGCTTGAACTTGGGCGGCACGCCGAGCACGCCCTCGACGGCCCAGTGGGGGTCGATGAAGTACGCGACGTTCAGGCCCAGCGTGTCCGAGTTGGTGACGCTGGCGCCCGAGCCGGCGAGCACGCTGTGCACGGGCGAGGTCACGGTCAGCGGCTTGCTCGAATCCTGCGGCGACAGGTGGAACCAGCCGGTGCCGACGACCCAGTCGCCCGCGTTCTGCGCCAGGGCGCTGCCCGATGCCAGGACCCCGAGTGCCGCCAATGCCAACGATGCTGTTGTTGTGAGTTTCTTCATAGCTGTGAATGCTCCTTGGGTGTTGAAAACAGCCCCGCGCACGGGGGCACCGGCCAGCGACCGGTGCTTCGCGCGACACGAATTTACGAACGGTCGTTCGCATCGCTCGGCGATTATCGAACGACCGTTCTTTTTGTGCAGGGAGAGTATCCCTACACTGCACTCATGAACATTTTTCTCGTCGGCGGTGCACTGCGCGACCGGCTGCTGGGCCGCCCCGTGTCCGACCATGACTGGCTGGTGGTGGGCGCCACGCCCGAGGCCATGGTGGCGCGCGGCTACCTGCCCGTGGGGCGCGACTTCCCCGTGTTTTTGCATCCGCGCACGCGCGAGGAATACGCGCTGGCCCGCACCGAGCGCAAGAGCGCGCCGGGCTACCGCGGCTTCGTCGTGCATGCGGCGCCCGACGTCACGCTGGAGCAGGACCTGGCCCGGCGCGACCTGACCGTCAACGCCATCGCGCTGCCCGCCGAGCACGTGGGCGCCGACGGCAGCTTCGAGGCGCGCCCCGAGACCCTGGCCGACCCCTTCCACGGCCAGCGCGACCTGCGCGACAAGGTGCTGCGCCACGTCACCGACGCCTTCCGCGAAGACCCGGTGCGCATCCTGCGCGTGGCGCGCTTTGCCGCGCGCTTCGACGACTTCACCGTCGCGCCCGAAACCATGGCGCTCATGCGCGAGATGGTCGTGGCCGGCGAGGTCGATGCGCTGGTGCCCGAGCGCGTGTGGCAGGAGCTCGCGCGCGGCCTGATGGAAACGCGGCCCTCGCGCATGTTCGAGGTGCTGCGTGACTGCGGCGCGCTTGCCGTGCTGCTGCCCGAGGTCGACCGGCTGTGGGGCGTGCCGCAGCCGGCGCAGCACCATCCCGAGATCGACACCGGCGTGCACCTGATGATGGTGCTCGACACCAGCGCGCGGCTGGGCGCCACGCTGCCCGTGCGCTTCGCCTGCCTGATGCACGACCTCGGCAAGGGCACCACGCCCGCCGACATGCTGCCGCGCCACATCAACCACGAGCTGCGCAGCGTCGACCTGCTGCAGGCCGTGTGCGAACGCTGGCGCGTGCCGGTGGAGCTGCGCGAGCTGGCCGAGGTGGTGGCGCGCGAGCACGGCAACATCCACCGCAGCGGCGCGCTCGACGCAACGCCGCTGGTGCGCCTGCTGGAGCGCTGCGACGCCTTCCGCAAGCCGGCGCGCTTCGCCGAGGCGCTGCTGGCCTGCGAATGCGACGCGCGCGGCCGGCTCGGCTTCGAGGACACCGCCTACCCGCAGCGCCCACGCCTGCTCGCGGTGCTCGCGGTGGCCCAGGCCGTGGCCACCGACGTGGTGGCGCGCGAGGCGCAGCAGGCCGGCGCCACGGGGCCGCGCATCGGCGAGGCGATCCACCGTGCGCGCATCGCGGCGGTGAAGGCGTCCTTGCCGGCCACGGCCGACTGAATCCCCGCCATCGGCGCACGCCGGGACTTTGGCCGACACGCGCCGCGTGCGAGCCGTGCTATGGTTTTTCCCAATGCCAAAGTCCTCCAGCAGCAACGCCCAGTTGCCACCTCCGCCGGGCCGGGACGCCGCCCTTTTTCTCGACTTCGACGGCACGCTGGTCGGCCTCGCCGCCACGCCTGAAGCCATCGAGGTGCCGCCCGCCCTCGTGCCCCTGCTGAGCGACCTGCGCGACCTGCTCGGTGGCGCGCTCGCCGTGGTGTCGGGGCGCCAGATCGATGCCATCGACCGCTTTCTCGCGCCGCTGCGGCTGCCCGCGGCCGGCGAGCACGGCGTGCAGCGGCGCGATGCCAAAGGCGGCATGCAGGAGCAGCGCCCGCCCGACCTCGTCCCGATCCTGGACGTGGCCAACGAACTCGCGCGCATCCACGAAGGCCTGCTGGTCGAGCGCAAGCACGGCGCCATCGCGCTGCACTACCGGCTCGCGCCGCAGCTGGAGGCCGTGTGCCGCGATGCGATGGCGCGCGCCATCGAAGGCCGTCCGCAGCTCGAGCTCATGCACGGCAAGTTCGTGTTCGAAGTGAAGCCTTCGGGCGTGAACAAGGGCCTCGCCATCGAAGCCTTCATGACCGAAGCGCCGTTCGCGGGCCGCACGCCGGTCTTCGCGGGCGACGACACCACCGACGAGAGCGGCTTCGCCGTTGTGCAGCCGCGCGGCGGCGTCGCGATCAAGGTCGGCGCCGGGCCGAGCCTGGCGCTGCACCGGCTCGAATCGCCGCGCGCGGTCTACGAATGGCTGGTGCAGGCGCGCGACCTGCTGGCCGCACCCGATCACCACAAAGCATCACCGAGGAGCCCCGCATGAGCGAACAACAACTGCCGGTGGCCCCCGAGGACCGCGCGGGCGACGCCCTGGCCGGCGCGGCGGGCCCTGACGACCAGGCGCCCGTCGACGCCGCGAAAGTGGCTGCGGCCCCGCCGCGCGGCTTCGTGCTGCCGGCCGAGCCTTCGCTCAATGTCGGCGTGATCGGCAACTGCGCCTACAGCGCGCTCATCGATGCGCGCGCCCGCGCCGTCTGGTGCTGCCTGCCGCGCTTCGACGGCGACCCGGTCTTCAACGCGCTGCTGCACCCCGGCGAGGAGGCTGGCGCCTGGGCCATCGAGATCGAGGACTTCGCCTCCAGCAAGCAGTGGTACGAGCCCAACACTGCCGTGCTGCGTACGCAGCTGTTCGACAGCGCGGGGCAGGGCATCGAGATCACCGACTTCGCGCCGCGCTTTCACAGCCGCTCGCGCTACTTCCGCCCGCTCATGATGGTGCGCCGCGTGCGCCCCATTGCCGGCGCGCCGCGCATCCGCGTGGCGCTCGACCCGCGCTTCCAGTGGGGCGCTTCGGCGCCGACCGAGGTCACGCGCGGCAGCAACCACATCCGCTATGTCGGGCCCGATGTGACCTTGCGGTTGAACACCGACGCGTCGATCTCGCACATCCTGTCGCGCCAGCCCTTCGTGATCTCGCGCGAATACAACTTCATGTTCGGCGTGGACGAGACGCTGCTCGAAGGCATCGCCGACACCGCGCGCAAGTTCGAGCAGGAAACCATCGCCTACTGGCGCACCTGGAGCAAGCGTCTGGCCATTCCCTTCGAGTACCAGGACGCGGTGATCCGCGCGGCCATCACGCTCAAGCTCTCGCTGTACGAGGACACCGGCGCCATCGTGGCCGCCATGACCACCAGCATCCCCGAGGCGCCGGGCAGCCAGCGCAACTGGGACTACCGCTACTGCTGGTTGCGCGACGCCTTCTTCGTGGTGCGCGCGCTCAACTCGCTGAGCGAGGTGGGCACGATGGAAGACTACCTGCGCTGGCTCGGCAACGTGGTGATCGGCTCGCACGGCGAGCACATCCAGCCGCTGTACGGCATCGGGCTGGAGCGCGAGCTGCCCGAGTCTTTTGTCGACGGGCTGCCCGGCTACCGCGGCATGGGCCCGGTGCGCGTGGGCAACCAGGCGCAGGAGCACTTCCAGCACGACGTGTACGGCAACATCGTGCTCGGCGCGGCGCAGGCCTTCCACGACCACCGGTTGCTGAGCCGCGCGGGCGTGGCGGAGTTTCCGCACCTGGAAGCGGTGGGCGAGCAGGCGGTGCGCGTGTACGGCACGCCCGACGCCGGCATGTGGGAGCTGCGCACGCGCGCCCGCGTGCACACCAGCTCGGCGCTGATGAGCTGGGCCGCCTGCGACCGGCTCGCCAAGATCGCGCGCACGCTGGAGCTGCCCGAACGCGCGGCCTACTGGCATGGTCATGCCGCACGCATGAAGGAAGAGATTCTTGCCAAGTCGTGGTGCGAAGAGCGCCAGGCCTTTGCCGAAAGCTTCGGCGGGCACGAGCTCGACGCGAGCATCCTGCTGATGGTCGAGGTGGGCCTGATCGATGCGCGCGACCCGCGCTTCATCTCCACCGTCGACGCGATGGAAAAGTCGCTGTGCGACGGCCCCTACATGCGCCGCTACGAAGCCGCCGACGATTTCGGCAAGCCCGAGACCGCCTTCAACATCTGCACCTTCTGGCGCATCGACGCGCTGGCCAAGATCGGCCGCAAGGCCGAGGCGCGGCAGATTTTTGAAACCATGCTCGCCGCGCGCAACCCGCTGGGGCTGCTGTCGGAAGACACGCACCCGGTCACGGGCGAGATGTGGGGCAACTTTCCGCAGACCTATTCGATGGTCGGCATCATCAATGCGGCCGTGCGCCTGTCCGCTCCCTGGGATTCGTGCATATGAGTCGTCTCGTCGTTGTTTCGAACCGCGTGGCCGACCCGCGCAAGCCCGCCGCCGGCGGCCTGGCCGTGGCCCTGGGTGAGAGCCTGCAGCAAAGCGGCGGCCTGTGGTTCGGCTGGAGCGGGCAGATCGTCGAGGGCGGTCCCACGGGCGAAGGCGAGCTGCACAAGCAGCAGGCCGGCAAGGTGACGCTGGCCACGCTCGACCTGAGCCGCGACGACCACGACAGCTACTACCTGGGCTACAGCAACGACGTGCTCTGGCCGGTGTTCCACAACCGCCTGGACCTGGCGCATTTCGATGCCGGCTTCATCGGCGGCTACCGCCGCGTGAACCAGCTGTTCGCGCGCAAGCTGATGCCGCTGCTGAAGGACGACGACATCATCTGGATCCACGACTACCACCTGATGCCGCTGGCCGCCGAGCTGCGCGCCATGGGCTGCAAGCAGCGCATCGGCTTCTTCCTGCACATTCCGCTGCCGCCGCAGATCATCATCGCGGCCATTCCGCAGCATGAATGGCTGATGCGCTCGCTGTTCTCGTACGACCTGATCGGCTTCCAGGCGCAGCAGGACGTGCAGCACTTCGAGCACTACGTGCGCAACGAGGCCCATGGCGAGTACCTGGGCAACGACATGTACCGGGCCTACGGGCAGACGGTGCGCTGCAACGCCTTTCCCATCGGCATCGACGTGGACGAGTTCGCGGCGCTCACGCACGCCAAGGAATCGCGCGACATGTACGAGACCATGAAGCGCGAGTACTCGAGCCGCCGGCTGCTCCTGGGCATCGACCGGCTCGACTATTCGAAGGGCATCCCGCAGCGCGTGCGTTCGTTCCGCGAGCTGCTGGCCAACTACCCCGAGAACCGCCGCAGCGCCACGCTGATCCAGATCGCCTCGCCCACGCGCGAGACGGTCGATGCCTACGCCGACATCCGCAAGGAACTCGAATCGCTGTGCGGCGCCATCAACGGCGACTACGGCGAACTCGACTGGATGCCCGTGCGCTACATCCACCGCATGGTCGCGCGCCGCCGCGTGCCCGGCCTGTGCCGCGCGGCCGCCGTGGGGCTGGTGACGCCGCTGCGCGACGGCATGAACCTCGTGGCCAAGGAATACATCGCGGCGCAGGACCCGGCCGACCCGGGCGTGCTGGTGCTGTCGCGCTTCGCCGGCGCGGCCGAGCAGCTGAAGGAAGCGCTGCTGGTGAACCCGTACGACACGCACGGCACGGCAGAGACGGTGCAGCAGGCGCTGCAGATGCCGCTGGAAGAGCGGCGCGAGCGGCACCAGAAGCTGCTGTCGCGCATCCGGGCGCAGGACATCCACTGGTGGCGGCGCACGTTCCTCGAAGCGCTGCGCGAGGCGGCGAGCGAGCGCTGATCGCACCCGGGGCCCGCGTCAGCCCAGCGGCATGCGGGCCCCGAACTTCGCGCGCTTGAGGCTGAAGAACGCCTTCACGTTGCGCACATTGGCGTCGGCCGTGAACAGCCGCTGCGTCAGTGCGCCGTAGCCGGGCATGTCGCGCGCCACCACCACCAACACGAAATCGGGCCCCGGCGACACGCGCCAGCACTGCTGCACGGCGTCGTCCGCGATCACGCGGGCCTCGAAGGCGTCGAGCGCGGCGGCGTCCTGCCGGTCCAATGAAATCTCCACCACCGCCTGCAGGCCGTGGCCCAGCACCGTGGCGAGGCGGTCGGGCGAGAGCAGGGCGACCTGGCGCTCGATGAGCCCCTCCTGGCGCAGCCGCTGCACGCGGCGCAGGCAGGTCGGCGGCGAGATGCCCACCTCGGCGGCCAGGCGCTGGTTGGTCTGCGAAGCGTCGTTCTGGAGTGCGTCGAGCAGCTTGAGGTCGATGGCGTCGAGGGAGATTGATTCCATATTGGTTGAAATTATGGAATAAAACTCCATCTATGGGTTTCTGTGGAATAAAAGTCCGAAACTGAGGAAATTTAGACGCCATATTTCTTGGGCGTCTCCCTACCATCGAGCCCTTATGTTCTTCAAGACAAGGTACACCCCATGTGCGGCATCGTCGGCGCAGCCTCCCATCGCGACATCGTTCCGGTCCTGGTCCAGGGCCTTCAGCGGCTCGAATACCGCGGCTATGACTCCTGCGGCGTCGCGGTGCATGCCGGCGGCCTGAGCCGCGCACGCACCACCTCGCGCGTGGCCGACCTGCTGACGCAGGTGCGCGACGACAAGGTCGAAGGCCTCACCGGCATCGCCCACACGCGCTGGGCCACCCACGGCGCACCGGCCGTGCACAACGCCCACCCCCACTTCAGCCACGGCGTCGGCGCCGACGCGCCCGCCGCGCGCCCGGGCCGCATCGCGCTCGTGCACAACGGCATCATCGAGAACCACGAGCCGCTGCGCGCCGCGCTCGAGGCCAAGGGCTACGTGTTCGAGAGCCAGACCGACACCGAGGTCATCGCCCACCTCGTCGACAGCCTCTACAACGGCGACCTGTTCGAGGCCGTCAAGGCCGCCGTGCTGCAGCTGCACGGCGCTTACGCCATCGCCGTCATCTGCCGCGACGAACCGCAGCGCGTGATCGGCGCGCGCGCCGGCTCGCCGCTGATCCTGGGCGCCGGCAAGGACGGCACCGAGAACTTCCTGGCCAGCGACGCGATGGCACTGGCCGGCGTGACCGACCAGATCGTCTACCTCGAGGAAGGCGACGTGGTCGACCTGCAGCCGGGCAAGTACTGGATCGTCGACAAGAACCACAAGCCCGTCACCCGCACCGTGCGCACCGTGCACGCCCACAGCGGCGCGGCCGAGCTGGGCCCGTACCGCCACTACATGCAGAAGGAAATCTTCGAGCAGCCGCGCGCCATCGGCGACACGCTCGAAGGCGTGGAAGGCATCGTGCCCGAGCTGTTCGACGGCATCGGGCAGGACGGCGCCACGGGTGCGAGCGCGCACCGCGTGTTCCAGGACATCGACAAGATCCTCATCCTGGCCTGCGGCACCAGCTACTACAGCGGCTGCACCGCCAAGTACTGGCTCGAGAGCATCGCGAAGATCTCCACCCAGGTCGAGATCGCCAGCGAGTACCGCTACCGCGACTCCGTGCCCGACCCCAAGACGCTGGTCGTCACCATCAGCCAGTCGGGCGAAACCGCCGACACGCTGGCCGCGCTCAAGCACGCGCGCTCGCTGGGCATGGAACAGACCCTGACCATCTGCAACGTCGCCACCAGCGCCATGGTGCGCGAGTGCAAGCTGGCCTACATCACGCGCGCCGGCGTCGAGATCGGCGTGGCCTCGACCAAGGCCTTCACCACCCAACTCGCGGGCCTGTTCCTGCTCACGCTGGCCATCGCGCAGTCCAAGGACCGCCTGAGCGCGCTCGACGAGGCGCGCTACCTGAAGGAAATGCGTCACCTGCCCGTCGCGCTGCAGTCGGTGCTCGCGCTCGAGCCGCAGATCATCGGCTGGGCCGAAGACTTCGCGCGCAAGGACAACGCCCTGTTCCTGGGCCGCGGCCTGCACTACCCGATCGCGCTCGAAGGCGCGCTCAAGCTCAAGGAAGTGACCTACATCCACGCAGAGGCGTACGCCGCCGGCGAACTCAAGCACGGCCCGCTCGCGCTCGTCACGAGCGAAATGCCCGTGGTGGCCGTGGCGCCGAACGACGCGCTGCTTGAAAAGCTCAAGAGCAACCTGCAGGAAGTGCGCGCCCGCGGCGGCGTGCTCTACGTGCTGGCCGACGGCGACACGCAGATCGCCAGCGGCGAAGGCCTGCACGTGATCCGCATGCCCGAGCACTACGGCGCGCTGTCGCCGCTGCTGCACGTGGTGCCGCTGCAGCTGCTGGCGTATCACACGGCGTGCGCGCGCGGGACCGACGTGGACAAGCCGCGGAACCTCGCGAAAAGCGTGACGGTGGAGTGAGCGTGCGTGGGCGGCGCGATCCTGATGATCGCGCCAAATAAAGTCTTGAACGCGCAAATGGCGTCGTAAATACTTTGAATTTGTTGATTTCCGTTTGCGAGTAATCCAGTCCTCCATGCGAACAACGGCCGCAAGACATTGCGGCCGGTCAGTTCGCGACGGACAGGTGGATCAAACGACCACGGAAATCAACATGGAGTGATCCGACGAGCAGGATCTTTTTCGAAGCTGTCGTCGAATGCAACTCACAGAGGCGACAGCACCCAAGGGCTCCGTTCATCGGTCATGAGATCTTCGGCAATACCGATGATTCCGCCCAGCGTCATATTCTGACCCGCCCAGCTGGCCCGGCCAATGATGTAGCTCTTTGCAAACTGCGGCCAGGACGAAAAATTTGAGCGCAATTCTTTGTCTGCATGCGAAAGAATGCGATCGAATTCAGCCTGCTCGATGTATTTGCAGTCCAATGACATTCTTGCAACCGTGACGAGGCGGCCCAGATCCCAGGCAAGGATGCCGGCGCTGTAATCCTTGGGAAGGTACGAGCCATTGACTTTGTCTTCGAGAAGACGAAAGACGGATCGCAAATTTTCCAGCATCTCCATCGCCTGCGCCAAAGCCGAGAAAACGAGATCTTTTTCCTGACAGGGCCCCTGCGCAGCAATCTGCTCGCGCACCGTTTCCGGGGAGCCGTATCGACCGCTGGCTATCAAGGCCTCGAGAACCTCCTGGCGCTCCTCTCCCGAAGCACCATCGCTGTAAATACGAAAAACAATGTCGTAAAAAAAACGATGGCCATGGCGACCGAGTGACGCCAGGGTTTCAGTAGCCTCCTGGGGCGAGCGTATGCCCCAGTGCGAGCCAAGTCCCTCGGCGAGCGCATCGTCAGACAGCCCCGTTGCGTAGCTGTCGCAATACGCCATGATCTGTTCGGAGTTGATGAGCCCCGCTTGAAGTGCGCGCTGCGCCGCTGGATCCGCTGCGGCCCCATCGGGGCAGTTTCTGTATTTTTTGCCAGAAACTATCTGGAACAACTTCTTCAAGAAACCCATGGGTCAGATTTGCTTGAAGGTGGCATTGACGGCGCGATGCTTGAGCGCATTCACAAGAACTTCAAAGTCTGAATCCTTCACCATGTGAATGGCATCGAACTCATGCTTCTTGGGTGCCATCGACGGCGTGCTGATTTCTATTGTCTTCTCCGCACTCGATGTGGAGGTTTCCGGGATGTCCGTGATGGTGACTTGATTGATGGCGTCATAGCCCACGGTGGTCAGTACGCCCGAGAATTTCTTGACGGTCGTGAAAGACATGCCCTTTTCATCAAGAACAATGCTGGCGCCCTGGCTGTTGGCTGCGCGCTTCTTGAAAAGTGTTCCGATCGTAAGATACGTGACGTAAGCCCCGATCAACATGAGAACGCCATTGGCCACGCCGGTCGGCAGGTGAAGCCGAAGGGTTCCTATTTTCAGATCGGCAATCGGATAAAAAATGGCGGCAATGATAATTGCCGGGCCAATCAGGCCGAAAACGTACTCGAGAATCGAGTACTCCATCTTGTAATTGATGGTGTGCATGTAGCATTTTTCCTTATAGTTGATTTGGCCGGGCGATCGCCCGGTAGGTAGTCGGTCCTGCAAAATTCCTCCAACCCTCGGACTAATGTAACAAATCGCGTCTTGGCGCCGCCGGCCTGCTGTACCTCCAATGCGCCTGCAGAGGCTTCGCCTGCCTTCGTGCGCAACACGTGCATCGCGATGGCGGTAAGCGCACTTCTGGCTGCTTGCGGTTCACACGATTCCCAGCCGCCCGAGCGAACGCGACCCGCGCCTGCTGCCTCCACCACGGTGGTGCTGCCGCCCGTCCTGTACGGGCATGGCCAGGGCCGCCGGATGTCTGAATCCGATGACGCGTGCGGCGTGCCGGACCCGCTGCGTCAGGCCGTGCAAGATCAGTTGAAGGCGCGGTATGAGGTTGTGCGCCCTGTGCCGGGTCCCGGCAGGGAGGCCGCCCTTTTGCTGAGGATCGACATCATGGACATCGTGACCGTCAGCGCCGGTGGCGCCACGATCGTGGTCATCCATGCGGTGCTTGAACGACCGGGACTGCCCCCTGCGCAATTCAAAGCCCTGCGCCAGGTGCACACCCCCTACGCTGATATCACGGCGGAGACGACCGAATGCAGCGCCATGGATGCAGTGATTCAGGGGTTGGGCGTGGACGTTGCGAAATGGATGCGCAAGCCGGTGGACGGGGTGTCTCTGGTGAACGGAGAGTGAGCGTGGTCTTCGACTTGATGGGGCCAGGTCAGCTCCTCGCACACGCGACTACGCGACCACGCCGCTTCATGGACAAACGGTAATGAAGCGCAGGCCTTTCCCGCTCCCACCTGGGCTAGCATTTGCGTTGCAGGCCTCCGCATCCCAGGGGGCGCAATGTGAGCACAACCGCACCGCCATCCATGGGTATTTCTTGCCGTGGCCGCACCGACTGACGTGCTCGGCCCCACCGTCATCTGGAACTGCCTCATCGTCGAGGACGATGCCGACAACGCGCGCTACATCGCCGAAGGCTTCCGTTCGCTCGGCCATGTGGCGGTGATCAGCCGCGACGGCGCGGATGCGTTCGCGCGTGCCACGGGCGAGACGTGGGACCTGGTCATCCTCGACCGCATGCTGCCCAACGACGTGGACGGCCTGTCGATCCTCACCACGATGCGCGCGCTCGGCAAGAAGACGCCGGTGCTGGTGCTCAGCGCATTGAGCGCGCTCGACGAGCGCGTGCGCGGGCTCAAGGCCGGCGGCGACGACTACCTGGCCAAGCCCTTTGCCTTTTCCGAACTCGCGGCGCGCGCCGAGGCGCTGGTGCGCCGCTCGCGCACCGGGCCCGAGATCCGCACGCTGCAGCTGGCCGACCTCACGCTCGACCTGGCGCGCCGCCATGTGGAGCGCGGCGGCCGGCCCATCGCGCTGCAGCCGCGCGAGTTCAGGCTGCTGGCCTATCTCATGATGCATCCGGGGCAGGTGGTCACGCGCACCATGCTGCTCGAAGCCGTGTGGGACTACCAGTTCGACCCGCAGACCAACGTGATCGACGTGCAGGTGAGCCGCCTGCGCGGCAAGCTCGATGCGGGCGGCGCGCCGACGCTGATCCACACCGTGCGCGGCGTGGGCTACACGCTGGCCGCGCCGCAATGACCCGGGCCCTGCGCCAGCTGTGGCGCTCGGTCGGCTTCCGGCTCGCCTTCTACTACGGGCTGCTCGTGGCCATCACGATGCTGGCCGCGCTGGCCATCGTCTACATGCAGACCGTGGGCGTGCTGCAGCAACGCATGGTGCGGCAGGTGGCTGCCAGCGTGCAGCAGCTGGTGGTGCGCTACGAAGCGCGCGGCGCCGAGGGCGTGGCGGGCGAGATCGCCCATGCGCTTTCCGACGGCCGCAACTCCGACAACGAGATCTACCTGCTCACCGACCGCAACGGAAACAAGCGCGCGGGCAACCTCGACCAGATGCCCTCGCTGGCGCCCGACGCGGGCGACGGCGTGCACCGCCGCGTGGTGCGCACGGGGCAGACCGTTATCGCCTATCTCGTGATGCGCCCGTTGCCCGACGGCGGCATGCTCGTGGTGGGGCACGACCTGCGCGACCAGGAGTCGATCGAATCGCTGGTGGCCAGCGCCAGCGCTGCGGCGGGCATCGTGGCGGTGCTGTTGCTCATCGGCGGCACCTTCGTCTTCCGCCAGGAGCTGGAGCGCAGCGTGGGCGCGGTGCGGCGCACGGCCGCGCGCATCGCGGCGGGAGAGCTGCAGGAGCGCGTGGCGCCTTCGGGCCAGGAGGACGAGTTCGCGCTGCTGGAGGGCGACATCAACGCGATGCTCGACCGCATCCAGTCGCTGATGGACGGCGTGCGCCATGTGTCCAACACCATCGCGCACGACCTGCGCACGCCGCTCACGCGCGTGCTGGTGCGTCTGCGTGCGGTGGAGGCGGGGCTCGGTGAGGCCGACCATCCGCAGCGCGAGCCCGTGGCCACCGCCATCCGCGAGCTGGAGGAGCTGGCGGTGATGTTCGAGAAGCTGCTGCAGATCGCCGAGGTCGAGGCCGGCGCGCGGCGCCAGCAGTTCGCGCCGGTGGCGCTGCATGTCATTGCCGACGACGTGGCGGAGCTGTACGAGGCGGTGGCCGAGGTGCAGGGCATCGCGCTGCTGCGCGAGCCGGCCGACCGCGCCGTCGCGCTCGGTGACCGCGACCTGCTCGCGGGCGCGGCGGCCAACCTGCTCGACAACGCGCTGAAGTACGGCGGGGCCGGCGCCACCGTGCGCATCGGCACGCACACGGTCGACGGGCGTGCGCAGCTGTTCGTGCAGGACGACGGCCCCGGCATTCCGAGCGCCGAGTACGAGCGACTGGGCGTGCGCTTCCATCGGCTGGACCACAGCACGCCGGGCCACGGCCTGGGGCTCGCGAGCGTGCAGGCGGTGGTGGCGCTGCACGGCGGTCGCCTGCAGTTCGGCGATGCCCGCCCGGGCCTGCGCGCGTGCATCGACCTGCCGACGGCGGACGCCTGAGCGGCGCCTTCTTCGTCTCCTCGCGCCTCGAACATTGCCGAATGGCAATGCTTTGTTCATACACACCGCAGCGCTGAATTCCTAGGATCGCTGACGCACATCCTGTGCCGATCAACGCAGTTCCAGGAGACATCAACGGTGAGAATCAAGAGTCAGAGAGACTTCTGCTCGGGCGTGCTTTTCAGCGCCTTCGGCGTGGCCTTCGCATGGGGCGCCACGACCTACAACGTGGGCACCGGCGCCCGCATGGGCCCCGGCTACTTCCCGCTCATCGTGGGCATCCTCATCGCCTGCATGGGCGTGCTGATCACGTTCAAGGCCCTCACGGTCGAGACCGCCGACGGCGAACCGGTGGGCCGCATCGCATGGAAGCCGCTGCTGTTCATCATCGGCGCCAACCTGGTGTTCGGCGTGCTGCTCGGCGGGCTGCCGAGCATCGGCCTGCCGTCGATGGGGCTCATCGTCGCGATCTATGCGCTGACCTTCATCGCGAGCCTGGCGGGCGACAGCTTCGGCTGGAAGGGCGTGACCCTTCTGGCGACCGTGCTCGCGCTCGGCAGCTACCTGGCCTTCGTGGTGGCGCTGAAGCTGCAGTTCCAGGTGTGGCCCACCTTCATCGCCGGCTGACCCGCGCAGAACAACAAGAAATCCAAGAGAACAATGGACCTGATTACCAACCTCTCGATCGGCTTCGGCGTGGCCTTCACCGCGCAGAACCTTGTCTATGCCTTCGTCGGCTGCCTGCTGGGCACGCTGATCGGCGTGCTGCCGGGCATCGGCCCCGTCGCGACGATCGCGATGCTGCTGCCCGCCACCTACGCGCTGCCACCCGTGTCGGCGCTGATCATGCTGGCCGGCATCTACTACGGCGCGCAGTACGGCGGTTCGACCACCGCCATTCTGGTCAACCTGCCAGGTGAATCGTCGTCGGTGGTGACCGTGATCGACGGCTACCAGATGGCGCGCAAGGGGAGGGCCGGGCCGGCGCTCGCCGCGGCGGGCCTGGGCTCGTTCTTCGCGGGCTGCGTCGGCACGCTCATCCTGGCCGCCTTCGCACCGCCGCTGACCGAGCTGGCCTTCAAGTTCGGCCCGGCCGAATACTTCTCGCTGATGATCCTGGGCCTGATCGGCGCCGTGGTGCTGGCCTCGGGTTCGCTGCTCAAGGCCATCACGATGATCCTGCTCGGGCTGGCGCTGGGGCTCGTGGGCACCGACGTCAACTCGGGCGTGGCGCGCTACAGCTTCGACATTCCCGAGCTCACCGACGGCATCGGCTTCATCGCGATCGCGATGGGCGTGTTCGGCTACGGCGAGATCATCGCCAACCTGGCCGTGCCCGAGCACGAGCGCGAGGTGTTCACCGCCAAGGTCAAGGGCCTGTGGCCCACCAAGGAAGACTTCCGGCGCATGACGCCCGCCGTGCTGCGCGGCACGGCACTCGGTTCCGCACTGGGCATCCTGCCGGGCGGCGGCGCGCTGCTGTCGGCCTTCGCGGCCTACACCATCGAGAAGCGCATCAAGCTCAAGCAGGGCGAGGTGCCCTTCGGCAAGGGCAACATCCGCGGCGTGGCGGGGCCGGAGTCGGCCAACAACGCCGGTGCGCAAACGTCGTTCATTCCGCTGCTGACGCTGGGCATTCCGCCCAACGCCGTGATGGCGCTGATGGTCGGTGCGATGACCATCCACAACATCCAGCCGGGTCCGCAGGTGATGACCAGCAACCCCGAACTCTTCTGGGGCCTGATCGCCTCGATGTGGATCGGCAACCTGATGCTCATCGTGCTGAACCTGCCGATGATCGGCATCTGGATCAAGCTGCTGACCATTCCCTACAAGTGGCTCTTTCCGTCGATCGTGCTGTTCTGCGCGGTGGGCGTGTACTCCGAGAACAACAACACCTTCGACGTGTGGATGGTCGCGATCTTCGGCATCGTGGGCTACCTGTTCCTCAAGCTCAAGTGCGAGCCCGCGCCGCTGCTGCTGGGCTTCATCCTCGGGCCGATGATGGAAGAGAACCTGCGCCGCGCGCTGCTGCTGTCGCGCGGCGACTGGAGCGTGTTCGTCATGCGTCCGCTGTCGGCGGGGCTGCTGGCCGCGGCGGCGCTGCTGCTCATCGTGGTGCTGCTGCCTTCGGTGAAGGCCAAGCGCGAAGAAGCCTTCATCGAGGAGTGACGCGGCGGTGGCGCGGCGTCGTCAGGGCCGCGTCACCCGCCGAACAGGCGCCGCATCCATCCCATCTTGACCTGCCCCGCCGCGCCGCCTTGCTGCACCGCCTTGCGCACCTGCGCATGCACCAGCACTTCCGCAGATGAATCCGTGGTGTGCAGGTGCGCCTTCACGGTCGGCACGTACGCGCCGTCTTCATGGCGGATGTGGTTGAACAGCCAGCGCGAGAGCATGTCGTGCAGCTCGGCCAGCACCTCTTCGCCGTGCTCGAAGCGCGCGCGGAACTCGGTGACGCGGCGCACGAAGATCTCGTGCACCTTCCGGTGCGGACCCGTGAAGGGGTAGCCCGCGTCCTCGATCATGGCCTCCTCGAACGCGAAGTGCGAGGCGGTGTAGTCGATGGTCTCTTCGATGATCCGGCCGACGACCTTGCGGTCGTTCGTGCGGCGGGCGTCGTCCAGCGCATTGATGTACTGCACGATGCGCTGGTGCTGCGTGTCGATCTCATGGATCCCCGTATTGAGCTCGGTCTTCCATACAAGGTGGGCCATGGTCTTCAGAACTTTGCAGGTGGATGTAAAAGTCCAGTATCGGCAGCCGAAAGCGGCGCGCGGTTGATCTGAATCAAGCGCGTCGGTGCGGTGAAAGAGAAAGAAAGACAATCGGCCCGTGACGCCCGCCGAAGACCCCCAGAACCCGCCCTCTGCCGTGGAGCCCCGGCCGTTGCCGCTGGTCGTGCGCTGGCTGCTGATGGTCTTTGCCGCGCTGTGCCTGGTGCTGGCCGCCATCGGCGTGGTGGCACCGGGCATGCCGACCACGGTCTTCGTGCTGATGGCCGCCTGGGCCGCGGCGCGCAGTTCGCCGCGGCTGCACCGCTGGTTGCTGAACCACCGGCTCTTCGGCCCGCTGCTGCGCAACTGGGAAAACGGCCGCACGGTGAGCCGGCGCGCCAAGTGGAGCGCCACCGCGGCGATGGCGTTCTGCGCGGTCGTCATCGTATTGACGGCGCACAAGCCGTGGCTCGCGGGCGTCGCCATCGGCTCGATGGCGGTCGTGCTGACGTGGCTGTGGCGGCGGCCGGAGCCGCCGCAGGGCGGCTGATCAGCCCTTGGCCAGCTCGGCGCAGATCGCCGGGTTCCAGTGGAAGCTGCGCGCCTTGTAGGCCGTGTCGAAGATCACCTTGTAGCGGCAGCTCGTGGCGCCGCCGCCCGAGCGGAAGTGAAAGACGTAGTCCCACTCGCGCACGGCCGCCATGCCTTCGTCGAAGTGCGGGCGGCCGATGAGCGCGTACAGCTGGTCCTTGGTGGCACCGGGGCCGATGGCGCGCAGGTTCTCGCGGTTCGGAAAGCTGCCTTCGGTCTGCCACGTTTGCTGCTGGTCGGCGCCGGGCCAGACGAGTTCGGCGGCCTTGCCGTCGCCGTCGATACCGCGGCTCACGTACGAGGTGCAGCCGGCGAGCGTGAGCAAGGCCAGCAGCGCGGCGGTGGGCAGAAAAAAGGTGCGTGTCATGAAGGAAGAATGCGTGGGGCCTGGAGCGGTGGCGGTGCTGTGGTTCATGCGGCTCACCACTGGAAGCCCGCACCGGCCGAGACGCCGACGTTGCCGCGCGAGTTGGCCGAGCCGGTGAACTTCATCACCCACTTGCCGTTGTCCGAGATGCTCGAGAAGCCGACCGCGAGCGCGCTCTGGCCCTCGTAGCCGGCGATGCCGGCCGCGATCATGTTCTTGCCCGGCATGTAGGCCTGCGGCATGCCGGCCATGGCCATCGCACCGGCGGTGCCGGCGTTGGCGTCGCGCTGGTTCACGCGGATGGCGTCGCGCCACTGCGCACTCTGTGCGTTCAGCTGGTTCACGTTCACGGCGTCGGTGCCGGCCACGCCGGGCGCCACGTTGGACACGGTGGTGCCGTTGGGCGCCTGTCCGTTGCCCAGCACGATCTGGTTGTGGTTCACGCTGCCGTCCACGTTGGTCACGTAGTTGACCGCGCCGGCCTGCACGGCCTGCAGCTGGCGCACGTTGACCGCGTCGGTGGCCTGCGTGCCGCCCGCCACATTGGTGATCTGCCGTTCGCCGCCCGCGCTGCCGATCGAGACCGCGCCCTGCGTGGAGCCCACGGCGATGTTCGAGAAGCGCTCTTGCTGGCCGCCCATGCCCGCGCGGTCGGCGACGGCGCCGGCGCCGAGTGCCACGCCGTTGACGGCGCTCGCCGTCGCGCCCGTGCCGATGGCCACGGCGGAGGCGGCCGAGGCCGTGCTCTGGCGGCCCACGGCCACGGCCGATTCGGCGCCCGCGGTGGCGCGGTCGCCCACGGCCACCGCGCTGTCGGCCAGCGCCTGCGTGTTCGCGCCCAGCGCGGCGGCGTTGATGCCGTCGGCGATTGCCTTGTCGCCGGCGGCGAGGCTGCTCTTCTTGCGTGCCTGCGTGTTGGCGCCGAGCGCGGTCGAATTGATGTCGCTCGCGGTGGCGCGGTCGCCCACTGCGACGCTGCTGGTGGCCACGGCCGTGCTGTTGGCGCCGATGGCGGTGGCGTTGGTGCCGAAGGCCTGGGCCACGTTGCCCACGGCCGTGCTGCTGACGCCCGCGGCCACGGTGGTGGAGCCGATGGCGGTGGCGTAGGTTTCGGTGGCGCGTGCGTCGGAGCCCGCCGCCACGCTGCCGAAGCCGGTGGCCTTGGCAGCCGTGCCGCCGAGCAGCAGCGCGTCGCCGCCGAGGTTGCCGCTCACCATGCCTTGCAAGGCCGCGGCATCGGGGCCGCCGTTCACGGGGTCGGTCGGCACGCCGGTGATGAGCGCGAAGCCGCCGCTGGCGTTGGGCACCTGGCAGGCCCACGTGGGACCGGCGCCGCCCGAGCTGCAGACCGCGCCCGAGCCGGTGGTGTAGCTGGTGCCGCCCAGGCTCACATCGGCCCAGGCCGACGGGCCTGCGAGGCCGGCGGCCAGTGCGAGCACGGCGCCCGCGATGCCTCGGGTTTTCTTCTTGCAGACGAATGCGGCGCGCGCACCGCCCCCCACGTGCTGTGTGACGTGTTCCATGGTTCTCTCTTCTCCCTGAGATGGCGCCTGATGGCGCGCTTGATGTGTGACGCTTCGACTGTATGAACCGCAGGGCGCGTGAACCTAGGACCTAATTCACAATAAATGTGAAGGTACCGAAAGCAAATGTTGCTTTCCATCGCGCATTCACACTTCAGGAGATCGCATGAAACCCCAGCCCATCGAGCACGCCGCCGCTTCCGACGAGGTCCGCGCGGTGTTCGACGACATCAAGGCCTCGCGCAACGTGCCCGACGTCAACAATTTCTGGAAGTACCTGGCCAACGACCCGGCCACGCTCAAGCGCACCTGGGCCAGCCTCAAGGAGGTGATGGCGCCGGGCGCGCTCGACCCGGTGGTCAAGGAAATGATCTACCTCGCGGTGAGCGTCACCAACAACTGCGGCTACTGCATCGCGAGCCACCACGCGGGCGCGGAAAAGGCCGGCATGACGCCGGCCATGTTCGCCGAGCTGATGGCCGTGGTGGGCATGGCGAACGAGACGAACCGGCTGGTGAACGGCTACCGCGTGCCGATCGACCCGGCGTTCGACAAATAAGCCCGTTCACCCGATCGTCATCAGGCTCGCATTGCCGCCGGCCGCGGCCGTGTTGACGCTCAGCGCGCGCTCCAGCACCAGGCTTTCGAGCGGAATGCCGGTGTCGCCGGGCGCGAAGCCGCGCACGCCGACGATGGGGCCGGGCCGCGCCGCCACCTGCTGCAGCACGCCGGCAAGGTGGCTGGCGTCGCCGTGGTGCAGCACGGCATCGAAGACCACGGTAGGCGCGCGCCAGTCGTTGGCGAGCACGACCGCGTGGCGCGCCTCGTCGGGCAGCGCGGCCAGCAGCGCGTGCGCGCCGGGCGCGTCGGCGGGCCAGATGGCGGTGCTGCCGACAGACAGCACGGCCGCCAGCTGCACGAGCCGGTCGGCCTGCGCATCGGCGAGGCACAGCACGGCCTCGCGCGGCTGCAGCGTGTAGACGTTGCGCTCACCGGTCGGGCCGGCCAGCGTGCGTGCGCGGCCGACGTGCGCCAGCCCTGCGAAGCGGCGGCACTGCGCGGCCAGCGCGTCGCGGCCCGTGTCGCGCGCCCAGCCTTCGAGCGCCGCGAGGCCGGCCGATGGTGAGACGGGGACGTCGTCCGCCACGGCGCGCGCCAGCACGTCGTCGGGCCGCGCCGACAGCAGGCGCGCCATGTACAGCGGCCCGCCGGCCTTCGGCCCGGTGCCCGACAGTCCTTCGCCGCCGAAGGGCTGCACGCCCACCACGGCGCCGACCATGTTGCGGTTCACGTAGACATTGCCGGCCTGTGCCTGCGCCACCACCTGCGCAATGGTCTCGTCGATGCGCGTGTGCACGCCCAGCGTGAGGCCGTAGCCGCTGCCGTTGATCTGGCCGATGAGCGCGCCCAGGTCGCGGCGGCGGTAGCGCAGCAGGTGCAGCACGGGGCCGAACACCTCGCGCTGCAGCTCGCCCAGGTGCTCCAGATCGACCAGCGTGGGCAGCACGAAGGTGCCGTGGCGCGTGTCGTGGCCGAACTCGCGGCCCTGGCGGAACACGCGCCGGCCGCGCCCGCGCATGCCGGCGATGTGGCGCTCGATGCCGTCGCGCGCCTCGTCGTCGATGACGGGGCCCACGTCCACCGCGAGCCGCGCGGGGTTGCCGATGCAGCTCTCGGCCATCGCGCCCTGCAGCATCGCCACGAGGCGGTCTGCCGCTTCTTCCTGCACGCACAGCACGCGCAGCGCCGAGCAGCGCTGGCCGGCGCTGTCGAAGGCCGAGGCCATCACGTCGGCCACCACCTGCTCCACCAGCGCGGACGAGTCCACGATCATCGCGTTCTGCCCACCGGTCTCGGCGATCAGCGGCACCGGTGCGCCGTGCGCGCCGAGCCGCGTCGACAACGTCTTCTGCAGCAGGCGCGCGACCTCGGTCGAGCCCGTGAACATCACGCCCTGCACGCGCGCGTCGCCGACCAGCGCGGCGCCGACGGTCTCGCCGCGCCCCGGCAGCAGCTGCACCGCCGCGCGCGGCACGCCGGCCTCCCACAGCACACGCACCGCCTCGGCCGCGACCAGCGGCGTCTGCTCGGCCGGCTTGGCCAGCACGGGGTTGCCGGCCGCGAGCGCGGCGGCCACCTGGCCGGTGAAGATCGCGAGCGGAAAGTTCCACGGGCTGATGCACACCACCGGCCCGAGCGGGCGGTGCGTGGCGTTGGCGAAATCGGTGCGAGCCTGCGCCGCGTAGTAGCGCAGGAAGTCGACCGCCTCGCGCACCTCGGCGATGGCGTTGGCGCCGCTCTTGCCGGCCTCGCGCATCAACAGGCCGAGCAGGCGCGGCTGCTGCGCTTCGAGCGATGCGGCGGCACGGTCGAGGGCGGCGGCGCGCTCGGCGGGCGGCGTGGCGGCCCACGCGGTGGCGACGGCTTCGGCCTGCGCAATGGCCGAGGCCACGTCGCCCGGCACCGCATCCTGCACCTGGCCGACGAGGTCGCGGCGGTCGGCGGGGTTGCGCACCTCGGTCCAGCTGCGACTGGCTTCGTCTTCGGCGCGTGGCGCGGCGAGCATCGGCGTGGCGCGCCAAGGCTCGCTCGCGCTGGCCTGCAGCGTGGCGGCGAGCGCATGCAGCGTGGCTTCGCTCGCGAGGTCCAGGCCCTGCGAGTTGGCGCGCTGCGTGCCGTAGAGCGCGGCCGGCAGCGGAATGGCCGCGTGCGGCAGGCCCATCGCGCCTTCCTGCGCGGCCATGCGCTCGACGGTCGCGACCGGGTCTTCCACCAGCGTGTCGAGCGGAATCGACGCATCGGCGATGCGGTTCACGAACGAGGTGTTGGCGCCGTTCTCCAGCAGCCGCCGCACCAGGTAGGCCAGCAGCGTCTCGTGCGTGCCCACCGGCGCGTAGATGCGGCAGGGCCGCCCGAGCGGGCCCACCACCTGCTCGTACAGCGGCTCGCCCATGCCGTGCAGGCACTGGAACTCGTACTGGCCCGGCGTGTAGCGCGACGGGTCGGCCATCGTGTAGATCGCGGCCAGCGTGTGGGCGTTGTGCGTGGCGAACTGCGGGTACACCGCGTCGGGCGCATCGAGCAGGCGGCGCGCGCACGCGAGGTACGACACATCGGTGTAGGCCTTGCGCGTGTAGACCGGGTAGCCCGCGAGACCGTCGAGCTGCGCGCGCTTGATCTCGCTGTCCCAGTAGGCGCCCTTCACCAGGCGCACCATGAGCCGGTGGCCGCTGCGGCGCGCGAGGTCGATCACCCAGTCGATCACGAAGGGGCAGCGCTTCTGGTAGCCCTGCACCACGAAGCCGATGCCTTGCCAGCCCGCCAGCGCGGGCTCGAAGCACAGGCGCTCCAGCAGGTCGAGCGAGAGCTCGAGCCGGTCGGCTTCTTCGGCGTCGATGTTCAGGCCGATGTCGTAGTGCAGCGCCAGCAACGCCAGGTCGCGCAGCACCGGGTACAGCTCGGCCATCACGCGCGTGTACTGCGCGCGGCTGTAGCGCGGGTGCAGCGCCGACAGCTTGATCGAGATGCCCGGCCCGCCGTACACGCCGCGCCCGTTCGAGGCGCGGCCGATGGCGTGGATGGCGTCTTCGTAGGCCGCGCGGTAGCGGCGCGCGTCGTCGGCCGTGAGCGCGGCTTCGCCGAGCATGTCGTACGAATAGCGAAAGCCCTGCGCCTCGAGCGTGCGCGCATGCGCCAGCGCCTGGGCGATGGTTTCGCCGGTGACGAACTGCTCGCCCATCATGCGCATCGCCATGTCCACGCCCTTGCGGATCAGCGGCTCGCCGCCCTTGCCGATCAGCCGCGTGAGCGTGGCCGACAGGCCCGTCTCGCTGTGCGTGGCCACCAGCCTGCCCGTGAGCAGCAGGCCCCACGTGGCGGCGTTGACGAACACCGACGGGCTGTGCCCCGCGTGCGCCTGCCACTGACCCTGCGCGATCTTGTCGCGGATGAGCGCGTCGCGCGTGTCGGCGTCGGGAATGCGCAGCAGCGCCTCGGCCAGGCACATCAGCGCCACGCCTTCCTGCGACGACAGCGCGTACTCCTGCAGCAGGCCCTGCACCAGGCCCGAGCGGCCGCCGCCGTTTTTGCGCTGGCGCAGCTGGTGGGCGATGCGATGGGCGAGGGCGTGGGCTTCGGCGGCCTGGTCGGCCGGCAGCCGCGCCTGCGCGAGCAGCGGCTGCAGTGCCTCCGATTCGGGCGGCCGGCAGGCGGCCGTGATGCGGGCGCGCAGCGCGGACGGCGCGGCGGGGCCGTCGGCGAAGGTGACGAAGGTCGAGGGCAGGGGGGGGGGGTCGTTGGCGCTCATGGTGCGTCGGTGGTGGTGATGTGTTGGATGATTTCAGCGATAGGCATGAATATTTCTCCAAAGAACAGTCACTTCGACGAGCAAGTCTCTGCGGACTGGACGACCGGCTTTCGCCCCGGGGTTGACGAAATTTCTATTTCATTGGATATTTAATCCAATATGAAAGAAGAATCAGCGTCACCCCCCAGCCTCAACGACCGCATCGCCCAGCGTGTGCGCGCCCTGCGCGCCGCGCGCGATCTCTCGCTCGACGCCCTGGCCACGCACTGCGGCGTCAGCCGCTCCATGATCTCTCTGATCGAGCGCGGCGAGAGCAGTCCGACGGCCGTGCTGCTCGAAAAACTCGCGACCGGCCTGGGTGTGCCGCTGGCCTCGCTGTTCGAGTCCGACGCGCCCACCGCCAGCCCGGTGTCGCGCCGCGCCGACCAGCTCGAATGGCGCGATCCGCATTCGGGCTACCTGCGCCGCAACGTCTCGGCCGGCGGCGACGCCTCGCCGATCCAGATCGTCGAGGTGCTGTTTCCGCCCGGCGCGCGCGTGGCCTACGAAACCGGCGCGCGCGAGCCGCGCATACACCAGCAGGTGTGGGTGCTCGAAGGCTGCATCGAACTCGCGGTCGGCGACCAGCAACACCGGCTCGAGGCCGGCGACTGCCTGGCGCTCGTGCTCGACCGGCCGACGAGCTACTTCAACCCCACCCGCGAGACGGCGCGCTACGCGGTCGTCATCACCAGCGCGCCTTCTCACGCCAACCGGAAATGACCATGACTGCTGCCACCACCACCCCGCGCCTGCGCGCCCTTTCTTCCGTGACCGAGGCCGAGCTGAACGCGCTGGCCGACGTGCTCATCGACTGCGTCGAAGGCGGCGCCTCGGTGAGCTTCATGCAGCCGCTCACGCCCGAGCGCGCGCGGGCCTTCTGGCGCCACGTGGCCGACGGCGTGGCGCGCGGCGAGCGCGAGCTGCTCGTGGCCGAGGACGACGCGGGCATCGTCGGCACCGTGCAGC
Source organism: Variovorax sp. GW460-12-1-14-LB1 (assembly GCF_059423605.1). Classification (NCBI taxonomy): domain Bacteria; kingdom Pseudomonadati; phylum Pseudomonadota; class Betaproteobacteria; order Burkholderiales; family Comamonadaceae; genus Variovorax; species Variovorax sp. GW460-12-1-14-LB1. The sequence continues at coordinate 41,637 of NZ_JBWKYF010000028.1, read as the reverse complement.
TGGTGCTGGCGCAGCCCGAGAACCAGCCGCACCGCGGCGAGGTCGCGAAGATGCTGGTGCACCGCCGCGCGCGCCGCCACGGCCTCGGCGCGCTGCTGATGAAGGGTGCCGAACAGCGTGCGCGCGACCACGGCAAGACCCTGCTGGTGCTCGACACTTCCAGCCCCGAGGCCGAGCGGCTGTACACCCGCTGCGGCTGGCAGCGCGTGGGCACCATCCCCGGCTACGCGCTGCTGCCCGACGGCACGCCGTGCGGCACCACCTACTTCTATCGCGCGCTCGGCGACTGACGGCCGTGCGGTCTACAGTCGGCCGGTCCTTTCATTTCCCGTCGTCATGAAACACCCCTTCGCCGAACTGATCGACCTGCACTGCGAGCAAGCCTCCGCCGGCGCCAGCACCATGACGCTGGTCGTCGCGCCGCAGCACCTGAACCCGCACGAGGTGGTGCACGGCGCCGTGCTGTATGCGCTGGCCGACACGGGCATGGGCACGGCGCTGTACCCCACGCTCGAGGCGGGCGAGATCTGCGCCACCATCGAGATCAAGATGAACTACTTCAAGCCCGTGTTCGAGGGCCAGGTCGTCTGCAGGACCACGCTGCTCAACCGCGGGCGCACCGTCGCCAACCTGGAATCGCGGCTGTACGTGGGCGAGGTGCTCGTGGGGATGGCGAACGGGAACTACGCGATCTTCCGGCGCAGCCGCGCCGAGGGCTGAGCGCTGTTCATGGCGTGACGCCGCAGGTGCGCTGACCTGGCGACGGCACGCGAACTGGCGCCACCGGCGTCGCCGCCCGCTTCGCGGCCGCCACATGCAGCAGCAGCGCCACCACCACCATCGCCACGCCGACGATCTCGCGGGTGGCGGGCGGCTTGCCCAGCGCCACGCCCATCAGCAACGCCGACACCGGCACGAAGTTCAGGAAGGCCGTGCCCGTGACCGCGCCGAGCGCGCGCACGCCGTGGTTGAAGGCCAGCACCGCGAGCGCCGACGGCATCAGCCCCACGTACAGCAGCACCTGCCACGACAGGCGCAGCCCCTGCGCGTCGGGCGCGGGCGAGGCGCCCAGCGCGGTCATGCCCACCGCCACGGCCAGCAGCAGCGGCCACGAAGCCAGCACCGTGAGCGCGGTGTAGTCCACCGTGTCGAGCGTCGGGAAGCGTGCCGCGCCGCGCGTGTAGACGACCCAGCCCAGCGTGCCGACGAAGGCGATGGCGTCGCCGAGCAGCGTGTCGTGCGACAGGCCTGCGCCGCCGGGCGACAGCAGCCCGGCCACCGTCGCCACACCGGCCAGCGCCAGCGCGGCGGTCAGCAGCGTCGTGCGCGTCGGGCGCACGCCGTCGAGCCACCAGCGCAGCAGCTGCGTGGTGATCGGCGTGGTGGCGATCAGCACCGCGCCGTGCGAGGGCACCGAGTGCGAGAGCCCGACGAACAGCAGGATGCTGAACACGCCGAAGCCCGCAAAGCCGTGCAGCGCCAGCGGCACCGCGTGCTGCCGCAGCTTGTGCCAGCCGCCGCTGCCGCGCAGGCCCAGCAGCGCGGCAAACACCAGCGCCGACAGGGTGTAGCGGATGAGCGTGAGCCACACCGGCGTCACGTGCTGCAGCACGCCCTTGCCGACGAGGAACAGGCTGCCCCAGCTGGCGGTGGCGAAGAGCAGGGCCGCAATGCCCGGCAGGCGTGAGGAAGGGGAGGACACGGGAAGGCCTTTCAAGAAAAAAGAGGGAGCGCGTGGCCTGAAGGATGGGGACGGCCCGCCGCGAAGGCCATTCGTTTCTTTGGACAGGGGCTTCCGAAAAAGCGAACGGACGACCGCGTCGCACGCGCTCACAATCCGCGGTCATGGAGCTGTACCAACTGAAGACCTTCGTTGCCATCGCGAAGGAGGGCAACCTGACCCGCGCCGCCGAACGCGTGTTCACCAGCGCCCCGGCCGCCAGCGCGCAGCTCAAGGCGCTCGAAGACGAACTCGGCGTGCGCCTGTTCGAGCGCACGCCGCGCGGCATGTCGCCCACCGCGGCCGGCCAGCGCCTGCTCGAAGAGGCCGAGCGCACCCTGGCCTCGGCGATGCGCATGCAGTCGGCCGCCGACCAGCTGCGCGGCGCGGCGCAGGGCGTGGTGCGCTTCGGCACGGTGGTCGATCCGGTGGCGCTGCGCCTGGGCAGCGTGCTGGTCACGCTGGCGCAGCGGCATCCGCAGGTCACGCTGCAACTCAAGCAGGGGCTGTCGTACGAAACCCTGGCCGCCGTGCAGCGCGGCGAACTCGACTGCGCCTATGTGCTCAGCGATGCCGAGCGGCTCGAAGGCTTCGAGCTGCGGCGCCTGGGCGTGGTCGACCTGGCCGTGGGCCTGCCGCTGGCGGTGGCGCAGGCGCACCCCGAGCTCACGCTCGCGCAGCTCACCGACCTGACCTGGGTCGGCACGCCGCCCTCGTGCATCCTGCGCGCGCACCTCGAGAAGCTCTTCGCCTCGGCCGGGCGCGACTACCGCCAGGGCGTCACCGCCGACGGCGAGAGCGCCATCCGCAGCATGGTCGCCAGCGGCATGGGCGCGGGCCTGATGCGGCTGGACCAGGCCGAGCAGGGCGAGCGCCAGGGCGAACTAAAGATCTGGAACGGTTGGCGCTCACACACCTGGCTGTGCTGGATCGCGCCGGCCGGCGGCCAGCGCTCGGCGGCGGTCGAGGCCGTGCGCGGCGCGGTGTTCGACGCCTGGGCGTGACCCGGGCCTGATCCGGGTCTGACGCCGCCCCGGATTTCCGCAGTGGCAGGCCGCGCCGGGGCCTGTCATCATTCGCGGCGCATGACTCACCAAGCTCCCGTCCCCCTCGCCGATCTGTTGAACCGCGCCAGACAGGCCCTGGCCACCCCGGACGGGGCGCTGCCCCCGGCCCCGCCCGCCACCGACGAGGCCGGCTGCGTGGTGTTCCTCGCGATGGGCGAGGGCGAAAGCCGCGCCCGCGTCGTCATGGGCCGCGGCCCCGACACCGAAGCTGCGTGGCAGGCCGCCGCCGAGGCGCTGGCCGTGAAGGCGAAGCGCGCCGAGCGGCCCGCGCAGCGGCTGCGCGCGGAGATCGTCGAGCACGCCACGCCGATGACCTGGGGCGAACTCAAGGCGCGGCTGGCGCAGACCAAGCGCAACTACTTCAACGAAGGCATCGCGCTCGACGCGCGCTTCGAGACCGCGCTGCTCGCGCAGGAGATGCACGGCAGCGCCGTGCTCTACAACGGCACGGTCGACCACGCGGAGCCCAACAACGGCAACCTGCGCACGCACACCAAGCGCCGCTTCGGCGACGAGCGCGACTTTCCCACCGACGACGCTGCGCCCGTGTGGTGCTTCACCACGCGCGCCGTGTACGTCGATGCCGAGGGCGCGTGGCCGCTCACGGCCGAAGGGCAGGCCGCGGGCTTTCGCACGCTCACCGACTGGAACGCGGCGCAGGTGCGCACGCTGGTCGATTCGGCCAGCGACTACCTGGCCGAACAGGTCAAGCCCACGGGCGAGTTCCACTACGGCTGGTTCCCGTGCTTCGACCGCGCGATTCCCACCTACAACACGCTGCGCCATGCCAGCTCCACCTACGCCATGCTCGAAGGCTGGGAGCTCACGCGCAGCGACGTGCAGAAGGCCGCCATCGACCGCGCGCTGGCCTTCCTGAGCCAGCGGCTGATCCGCCGCGCCACGCTGGCCGACGGCACGCAGGCCGCGTTCCTGGTCGACATCGGCAACGAGATCAAGCTCGGCGGCAACGCCGTGTGCCTGCTGGCGCTGGTGAAGTACACCGAACTCACCGGCGATGCGCAGTACCAGCCGCTGATGGAGCAGCTGGCGCTGGGCATCCGCTCCATGCAGGACCCCGAGACCGGGCGCTTCGTGCACGTGCTCAACCACCCGGGGCTCGACGTGAAGGAGCCTTACCGCATCATTTACTACGACGGCGAGGCGGCCTTCGGGCTGATGCGGCTGTACGGCCTCACGCGCGACGCGCGCTGGCTCGCGGTGGTCGAGAAGGCCTTCGAGCACTTCATCGCGGCGGGCCACTGGCGCGCGCACGACCACTGGCTGAGCTACTGCGTCAACGAACTCACGCGCTTCAAGCCCGAGACGCGCTACTACCAGTTCGGCCTGCAGAACATGGCGGGCCACCTGGACTTCGTGCTGGAGCGCATCACCACCTTCCCCACGCTGCTCGAGCTGATGATGGCCGCGCGCGAGATGGTGCTGCGGCTGGAAGCCGACCCGGCGCTGCGTCCGCTGCTCGCGGGGCTGGATCGCCACAAGTTCGACCGCGCGCTGGAGCACCGCGCGCGCTACCTCGCCAACGGCCACTTCTGGCCCGAGCTGGCGATGTTCTTCCGCCACCCCGACCGCATCGCGGGCTCGTTCTTCATCAAGCACCACAGCTTCCGCGTGCGCATCGACGACGTGGAGCACTACCTGTCGGGCTACGTGGCCTACCACCGCCTGCTCGAGGCGCGCGAGGCGCAGCAGCAGAGCGCGCAACTCACGCAGGCCACGGCCGAACCGGCCGCGCCGCGCGGTGCCGAGGGCATCGTGCTGTGGGGCGGCGACGTCAACCTGGGCCGGCGTCAGCACTACCGCATGCACGACCTCGGCGGCCCCGCCCGCATGCTCGGCGACATCGCCGCGCTGCGCGAGGCCGACCTGCGCATCGTGAACCTCGAATGCGTGGTCGCCACCACGGGCGAGCAGGGCGTCGAGAAGGACGAGGGCGGCCCTTATTACTACCGCGCGCGGCCCGAGATGCTCGCGGTGCTGACCGAGGCCGGCATCGACATGGTCGCCACGGCCAACAACCACAGCGGCGACTACGGCCCCGAGGCGCTGCTGGAGCAGCACGGGCTGCTGAACGCCGCTGCCATCGCCTTTGCCGGTACGGGGCCCGACCTCGACTCGGCGCTGCGCCCCGCCTTCCGGCAAGCCGGTGGGCTGCGCGTGGCGCTGTTCTCGCTCGACGCCACGCAGCCGCGCTTCGCCGCCACCGCGCAGCGCCCCGGCGCGGCCTGGCTGTCGCTCGACGACCCGGCGGCATGGCGCGCCACGCTCGCGCCGCGCATCGCCGCCGCGCGCCATGAAGCCGACGTGGTGCTGGTGGCCGTGCACTGGGGCGAGAACCTCGAGACCGCGCCCTCGCGCGCCGAGATCGCCGTCGGCCATGCCATCGTCGAAGCCGGTGCCGACGCGGTGCTCGGCACCTCGGCCCACGTGCTGCAGGGCATCGAGGTGCACCAGGGCCGGCCGATCCTGCACGACGCGGGCGACCTGCTGTTCGACGCCATCCGCAACGACCTCGCGGACTCCGGCGTGTTCTCGCTGCGCCTCGGGCCGCATGGCGTGGAAGAGGTGGTGTTCACGCCGGTGGGCGTGGGCTTCGGCTTCTCGCAGCAGCTCGCGGGTGAGGCGGCCGAAGCCGCCAGCGCGCGCTTCGCTGAACTGTGCCGCGCGCTCGGCACCGAGATGACGGCGCGGCCCGACGGGCGTTGCGCGTTGCAGCTGTCGCCGCCCGAACGCACCGCGCCGGCCGGGCGCCCGCCGCTGGCGCCGCTGTCGGCGTCGCGCCCGCCCGCGCTGGTCGGCCCCGTGCTCGCGCCCCGGCCCGAGTGGTCGGTCGATGCCGTGCCCGAGGACGCCAGGATTCGCCCGCTGCAGTTCGGCCCGCTGCGCCTCGTGGGCATCCGCCTCGCGCCGACGCAGATCATCGGGCGGCGCCTGCTGTGGGTCGAGTCGTTCTGGACCGCCGATGCGCCCGTGAGCGCCGACCTGCGCGTGCAGTTCCGCGCGCTGCCGATGCGCAGCACCACCATGCCGGCCTGGGGCGAGGCCATGGACCACGACCCCTGCGACTGGATGTGGCCCACCAGCCGCTGGACGCCGGGACGCATCTACCGCGACCGCTACGGCCTGCGCGCGCCGCGCCTGGGCCTGCTCGAGAACGACGTGCTGCAGATCGAGGTGCGCGTGCGCGGCAGCATGCCCGCCCTGCCGGGCGCGCGCCGGCTGCCCGTGTGGTGCGGCCTGCGCGTGCCGAAGTTTCCGACGCCGCTGCCCGAGCGCCCCGCGCCCGTGCTCGCCGCGCTGCGCCCCGGTGCCCCGGCGCAGCCGTCGCCCGTGTGGACCGCCGACGAACTGCAGCGCGTCACCGGCGGGCAGTGGCTGGTGCTGCCGCCTTCGGGCTGGTTCGTGAACGCGGTGGTGCGCGGACCGACGCACATGGCGCGGCTGCCGAAGCCGGCGCTGTTCATCGCGTCCGACTACCGCACGCTCGCCAGGCACGAGAACTACAGCAAGCCGCGCGCCGACAACCCCGACCGCCATGAAGACGTGCCCGTGCTGCAGCACGCGCTCGCGGGCGCCGTGGTCGCGCACCCGGTGGACGGGCTCGACCCGTCGTTCCCGCTGCTGCAGGTGGATGATCCGATCCGCGCCATGATCGACCTGGGCGTGGCCGCGCGTGCGCGCTTCCAGGGCCGTGTGGTGGGCGTGACCGGCACGGTCGGCAAGTCGTCCACCATCGCCATGCTGCGCGACCTGCTGCCCGAGGCGGCGCGCGTGCACACCACCATCGACAACTACAACTCGCGCGTGGGCGTGCCGGCGATGCTGGCCAACCTCGCGGCCGATGCCGACGTGTGCGTGCTCGAGATGGCGCAGAGCGCGCTGTGGATGGACCGCGGCCCGATCTCGCTCGTGGCGCGCCCGCACGTGGCCATCCTCACCGAGATCGGCCTGTCGCAGACCCGCCAGACCGCCACGCTCGAGCAGACGGCCGAGTTCAAGTCGCGCATCTTCCTGGGCCTGGAGCCCGGCGGCGTGGCCATCGTGCCCGACCACATCCCCTGCCTGATGCAGGTGGTGCGGGCGGCCGCGCGCACCGCGGGCGCCATCTGGGTGGTGGGCAGCAGCCCCGACGCCAACATCCGCATCGTCGACACGCGGCCCGAGCCCGACGGCGGTTGCCGCGTGCGCATCGCGCTGCCGGGGCGCACGGTCGAGTACCTGTTCCCGATCGCGAGCGCCGGGCTGGTGCGCAATTCGGCGCTGGCCTTTGCGGCGCTGCTGGCGCTGGGCTTCGATGCCGAGGCCGCGTGCGCGCGCATGCCCTTCGTGCGCCTGCCGGCCTCGGTGATGCAGCTGCGCCCGCTGCGCACGCAGGGCGGCGTGCAGGCCACGCTCATCGACGACAGCTGGAACGCCGAGGTCATGTCGATGCGCAACGCGATGGAGTTCGTGCGCACCTGCCAGCATGCGGCGCACGGGCCGGTGACGCGCAAGATCGGCGTGCTCGGACGCATCATCAACCTCGACAAGGAAGCCGAAGCGATGCACCGCAGCCTCGCCGCGCCGCTGCTGGCCTCGGGCATCCAGCACCTCGTGACGCACGGCGCCGAGATGCGCTGGCTGCGCGAGGAGGTGCCGGCCGAGCTGCTCGGCCCGCACTTCGAGGACGCCGCGCAGCTCACCGGCTACCTCGGCGAATTCCTGCGCGACGGCGACCTGGTGCTGGTGAAGGGCGACCGCCAGCAGTCCGACTTCGGCCTCATCTCCGAACTGCTGCAGAAGCTATGACCCCGCGCGCGCGCCTGGCCTGTGTGCTCCTTGCCCTCGTGCAGACGGCCTGCGCGCAGCGTGCCGATGCGCCGAAGGCCGCAGCGCCGCGAGAGCCCGCAGCCTCCGCGTCGGCCGAGGGCGCACTGCTGCACTGGAACCAGCCCGCCGTGCGCGCCAACTGCCCCGACCGCCCGGGCTTTCTCTGGGTGCAGGCGGTCGAGGGGCCGTCGTGCATCCGCTACTTCGCGAGCCGCGACATCGACGACGCGCGCATCGCCATCGTGCAGTTCTCGGGCGACCGCGACAGCGTGATGAACCTGTCGCCCACGCGCATCCCCGGCAACACCGAACCGCTGCGCACGCTCGACGCGCAAGCCGCGAGCGACCGCGCGGGCATGCCGTGGGTCTTCATGGCGCGCCCCGGCACCTACGGCTCGTCGGGCGACCACCGCCAGCGGCGCGAGGCGGTGGAGTTCCATGCGCTCGATGCGGCGCTCGAAGCGCTGATGCAGCGCCACCGGCTGCAGCGCGTGGTGCTCTTCGGCCACAGCGGTGGCGCCACGGCCGGCGCTGCGCTGCTCACGCTCGGACGCACGCGCGTGGCCTGCGCGGTGCTCACCTCGGGCGCCTTCGACCTGCTGGAGCGCGCGCGGCTGCTCGGCCGCTCGAAGAATGGGCGCACGGACACCACGGGCAGCATGCAGGTCTACGACCCGCTGGACCATGTGGCAGGCATCCCGCGCGACCCGCAGCGGCGCATCGTGCTCATCGGCAATCCCGGCGACCGCAACACGCCGTTCGCGCTGCAGCAGCGCTTTGCCGATGCGGTGGGCAAGGCAGGCCACCGCGTCGAAGTGATGACGCACGACGCCGAGCCACCGACCTTCCACGACCTCAAGGACCGCATCGGCCTGCGCACCGCATCGCAGTGCGCGCGCGAGGCGCTGCAGTCGCAAGCCCGATGATCGAAGCCCTCACTTCGCGCCCCTTCGGCGCCATGCCCGACGGCCGGCCCGTCACCGAATACACCCTCGACAACGGCCACGGCCTGCGCCTGAGCGCCATCAACCTCGGCGGCATCGTCACCGCGCTGCACGTGCCTGATCGGCAGGGGCGCAGCGCCAACGTGGTGCTTGGGTTGCCCTCGCTCGATGACTACCTGAAGCCGCACCCGCACTTCAGCACCATCGTCGGCCGCTACGCGAACCGCATCGCGGCGGGCCGCTTCACGCTCGATGGCACTGCTCACCAGCTGGGCCTGAACGACGGCGTGAACACGCTGCACGGCGGCGCCACCGGCTTCGGCAAGCGCTACTGGGAGATCGTGCCGGTGCCTCATGAACTCGCCCTCGAGCTGCGCTACACCAGCGCCGACGGCGAAGAGGGCTACCCCGGCGAGGTGCAGCTGACGGTGCGCTACACCTTGAGTGCCACGGCCAACACCTGGCGCATCGACTACCGCGCCACCACCGACCAGGCCACGGTGCTCAACCTGAGCCACCACGACTACTTCAACCTCGCGGGCAGCGGTTCGGTGATGGACCATGTGCTGACGCTGCCCGCGAGCCGCTACTGCCCGGTGGATGCCACGCTCATTCCGCTCGGGTTGGGCGAGGTGGCCGGCACGCCTTTCGATTTCCGCACGCCGACGCGCATCGGCGCGCGCATCCGCGACGGGCACGAGCAGCTGCTGCGCGCGCACGGCTACGACCACAACTGGGTGCTTGATCGCAGCGGTAACGGGCTGGCGCTGGCCGCGCGCCTCGCCCACGAGGCCTCGGGCCGCGTGATGGACGTGCACACCACCGAGCCCGGCGTGCAGTTCTATTCGGGCAACTTCCTCGACGGCAGCCTGCTCGGCAGCGCGGGGGCGAGCCTGCGCCAGGGCGACGGCCTGTGCCTGGAGACGCAGCACTTTCCCGACGCGCCGAACCGACCGGCGTTTGCGTCGACCGTGCTGCGCCCCGGCGAGGTGTTCGCCAGCACGACCGAGCACCGCTTCGGCATCGGCTGACCACGGATCAACGGGTCGGGCTTTGCACCGTCGCCGCGACGATCCGGCGTACCACCGGCAGCACCACGAGCAGCGAGGGAAACGCGGCCAGCCACGACACGCCCCATGCGGCCATCCACATCTGGAAGAGGCCCGAGGCCAGCCCCACGCTCTTGAGCGTGGAGATGCCCGCCACGATGCACGACATGAAGATCGACAGCAGGAAGGGCATGGCGATGCCCGCATAACGGGCCGGCAGTTTTCGGGTGGTCATGATGGGGCAAGCTCCTGGATGTGGTTGTTCAAGGTGCGCGGACGGGGTTGCAGCCCCTCTGAGTCGTCGGCGCCGATCACCGGCACGGTGGGTCTGTGTCGTCGTTTCATGGAATGATTCCTTCGTTTGTGGCCATGCGGCCTGCGACCGCGAGGCCTCGAAGATACGAACGGCAGGCGCCATCGGGAATCCACGCGCGCCGCCATAGACCTTCATCCAGACCGAGAGAATCCATGGACCAGATTCAGGACATCCGGGCCTTCGTGGCCATCGTCGACCACGGCAGCCAGAGCGCGGCGGCGCGGCAACTGGGGCGCTCGGTGCAGTCCATCAGCCGCTCGCTGAGCGTGCTCGAGCGCAGCCTGGGCGTGCAGCTCCTTCGCCGCACGACGCGGCAGTCGTCGGTCACCGAAGTGGGGCTGGCCTACCACCGCCGCGTGCAGGCCGCGCTGGCGGAGTTCGATGCGGCGGCCGTCGAGGCCAGCAGCCAGCTCGCCTCGCCGCGGGGCCTGCTGCGCGTGGCCGCGCCGGTGCAGTTCGCGCCGGCTTTCGTGGTGCCGCTGATCGGCGCGTTCATGCAGCGCTACCCGGACATGGAGGTCGAGCTCACGGCCTCCGACCGTTTCGTGGACCTGATCGAAGGCGAGCTGGACCTGGCCATCCGCATCGGCGAGCTGCCCGATTCCGAACTGGCGGCCAAGCCGCTCGGCGAGCTGCGGCTGGTGGTGTTCGGCTCGCCGGCGTACTTCGCGCGGCACGGGCGGCCGCAGCGGCCCGAAGACCTGGCCGACCACCAGTGCGTGGTGCGCACCACGCACGGCAGCGATGCGCACTGGCCCTTCACGGTCGACGGCAAGCTGCAGCGCGTCAAGGTGACGGGGCGCTTCCGGGCCGACAACACGGCCGCGATCTATGCGGCGGTGCTGAGCGGGCTGGGCTTGTTCTTCACGCCGCTGTGGCAGATCCGCGACCTGCTCGACAGCGGGCAGGCCGAGCTGGTGCTGACCGAGTTCGAGTCGCCGAGGATTCCGGTCCACGCGGTGTGGCCTTCATCCCGTGGCAGCTTCGCGCGGGCCCGGCTGTTCGCCGATTTCGCCGCGGCGCACCTGCCGTCGCTGCAGCCGCGCGAGGGCGCCTAGCCGGCGAACAGCGCCGCCGGCACGCCCGGGCTGTCGATGCGCACCGAGAAGAGCCCACCGGCCAGCGGCTCGCTCTTCAGTTGATCTTCGGTGCGGCCGTTGCGCGCTGTCGTGATGTAGAGCGTCTGCATATCCGCGCCGCCGAAGGCGCAGTCGGTCACGTTGCTCGCGGGCAGCGCGATGCGGCACAGCTCCGCGGCGCTCACCGGGTCGTGGCAGGTGACGCAGGCGCCGTCCCAGTGCGCGATCCACAGGCGGCCGGCCGCGTCGGTGGTCATGCCGTCGGGCAGGCCGTCGCCCTTCGGGAAGCGGTGCCACACGCGCTTGTTCGACACCGCGCCGGCGTCCATGTCGAAGTCGTAGGCGTACAGCTTGTTGATCGCCGTGTTGTTGAAGTACATGGTGCGGCCGTCGCCCGACCACGTCGGCCCGTTGGTCACCTCGAAGCCGTCGTCGTGCCGCGTGCAGTGGCCGTCGGCGTCGAAGCGGTAGAGCGCGCCGGTGGGCGCCTTGCAGTCGAAGTCCATGCTGCCGGCCCAGAAGCGGCCGCGGCTGTCGCACTTGCCGTCGTTGAAGCGGTTGCCGGTGCGCTCGGGCTCGGGCTGGTGCAGGTAGCGCGGCTTCGCGGTGTCGCCGGGCGCGGTGGTGTCGAACAGCGCGAAGCCGCGGCGCAGCGTGAGGAACAGGCCCGGCGCCGACGCGCGCTCGGAAATCGCGGTGATCTCTTCGTCAAAGTGCCAGGTGCGCTGCGCGCCCGTGGCCGGGTCGTAGCGGAACAGGCGCGGCTGCAGGATGTCGATCCAGTACAGCGCCTGCTCGCGCACCGACCACAGCGTGCCTTCGCCGAGGTCGGCGGCGGCCGGCCAGAGGCATTCGGGCGTGCCGAGCACGCGGGGCGCTGCGAGCGGCGAAGAAGGGGCGCTTGTCTCTTGCATGTTCATTTGTTCTTTCTGTCGGTCATGTCGCCTTGACGCGGCGGATCGTATCAAGGCATATTGATAATAGAAATTGAAAATAACTGCATTGATTGATATGTGTTTTGCAATGTCATGAGATGCCCCCTGGAGACCTTGTCCTTGAATTCCCCCCAGCTTTCCATCCATCCCAGCCTGAAGGGCCGCACCGTGTTCGTCACCGGCGGCGGCAGCGGCATCGGCGCGGCCATCGTCGCTGCTTTCGCGGCGCAGGGCGCGCGCGTGGCCTTCGTCGACATCGCGGAAGCCGCCAGCGCGGCGCTCGCCGCGCAGATCGCCGGGGCCGGCCACGCCGCGCCGTGGTGGCGCGCCTGCGACGTGCGCGACATCGGCGCGCTGCAGCAGGCCATGGCCGACGCGGCCGTTGAACTCGGCGACTTCGCGGTGCTGGTCAACAACGTGGCCAGCGACGACCGCCACACGCTCGCATCGGTCACGCCCGACTACTACGACAACCGCATGGCCATCAACGAGCGGCCTGCGCTGTTCGCGATCCAGTCGGTGGTGCCGGGCATGAAGCGCCTGGGCTTCGGTTCGGTGATCAACCTCGGCTCCACGGGCTGGCAGACCAAGGGCTCGGGCTACCCCTGCTACGCGATCGCCAAGTCGTCGGTGAACGGCCTCACGCGCGGGCTCGCGGTGGAGCTGGGCCGCGACCGCATCCGCATCAACACCGTGTCGCCCGGCTGGGTGATGACCGAGCGGCAGGTGGCGCTGTGGCTCGACGAGGAGGGCGAGAAGGCGCTGCACCGCAACCAGTGCCTGCCCGACAAGCTGATGCCGGAAGACATCGCGCGCATGGTGCTGTTCCTCGCATCGGACGACGCGAAGATGTGCACCGCGCAAGAGTTCACCGTCGATGCGGGTTGGACCTGATCAGTCCATCTCGAGCTTGCGGCCGTAGACGCTCATGCTCGCCGTCTTCAAGGCCTTCATCATCACCTTCGCGGCCGGCGACAGCAGCCGGTCGGTGCGCGTGATGATGCCGAAGGCGTCCATGTGGCAGGGCATGTCCAGCGGCAGCAGCGACACGATGCCGTGCGCCGCGTAGTAGCGCGCCACGTCGGTCGCCAGCACCGCGACCATGTCGCTTTGCTGCAGCATGCGCGTGATGAACAGCAGCGCCGGGCTCTCGATGATGTTGCCCGGCGGCGCCAGGCCTTCCTCCTGGAACATCAGCTCGAAGCGATGGCGCAGCACGCTGCCCGCGGGCGGCACGATCCAGCCGGCGCCCACCACGTCGCGCAGCGTGAGGCCGCTCACGCCCAGCAGCGGATGGCCGGGGCGCACCAGCGCGCACACGGGCTCCTCGGTGAGCGCCTCGTAGCGCAGCTGCGACTTGTCGTGTTCGGCGAACAGCCGCGCCACGAGGATGTCGAGCTTGCCCTGCTCGAGCCGCTCGAGCAGCACCGGGCTGGTCTCGATCTCCAGTGACACGCGCAGGTCGGGCTGCTCGCGCTTGACCATCGCCACGGCCGGCGGCATCAGCGTGAGGCCCGGCGCGGTGATGGCGCCCACGTTCACCTGGCCGAGGCGCCCGGCCTTCAGCGCGGTGAGCTCGTCGTGCGCCTGGTTCAGGCTGGCCAGTGCCACGCGGGCGTGGCGGATCATGGTCTCGCCGTACCAGGTGGGGCGCATGCCGCGCGGCAGCCGCTCGAACAGCGGCACCTCGAGCACGTCTTCCAGGTCTTTCAGCAATTTCGACGCGGCGGGCTGCGTCATGTTGAGCACCTGCGCCGCGCGGTGGATGTTGCCTTCCTCGGCCAGCGCCACCAGCAACAGCAGCTGGCGGGTCTTGAGGCGGGCGCGGATGAACCAGTGGTTGTAGGTGTTCATGAAGAGGGTGCGAACGAAGGTCTGACGGGGTTTTCCAGAATCCACCGATTGATATGCATTTTGTCTAAAAAACGATTGGATCGATATCGAAATCATTCCTAGACTTCCGCCCCAGTCCCATAACAACAGAGACAAGGCAACGCCACGGTGATCCACGGCGAGCTTCGGCAGAGCGTGCGCCAGTACATCAACGGCCGCTGGGAAACCAGCGCGACCACCGGTGTCAGCGTCAATCCATCGGACACCAGCGAAGTGGTGGCCGAGTACGCACGTGCCGACCGGCGCCAGGTCGAGCTGGCGATCCGCGCGGCCAGCGAGGCCTTCGTGCACTGGAGCCACAGCACGCCGCAGCGGCGCGCCGACGTGCTCGACCGCATCGGCGCCGAGCTGCTCGCACGCAAGGACGAGCTGGGCCTGCTGCTGGCGCGCGAGGTCGGCAAGACCCTGCCCGAGGCCGTGGCCGAGGTGGCGCGCGCGGGCCAGATCTTCAAGTTCTTCGCGGGCGAGGCCCTGCGCGGCGGCGGTGGCGAGAACGTGGCCTCGGTGCGCGCCGGCGTGCAGGTCGACGTGACGCGCGAGCCGGTCGGCGTGGTGGGCCTCATCACGCCGTGGAACACGCCCTTCGCGGTGCCGGCCTCGAAGATCGCCGCGGCGCTGGCGCACGGCAACAGCGTGGTCTTCAAGCCGGCCGAACTGGTGCCGGCCTGCGGCTGGGCGCTCACCGACATCATCGGCCGCGCCACGTTGCCGGCCGGCGTGTTCAACCTCGTGATGGGCAGCGGCCGCGAAGCGGGCCAGGCGCTGGTCGACAGCCCGCTGGTCGATGCGCTGAGCTTCACCGGCTCGGCCGCCAACGGCGAACGCGTGCTGCAGGCCGCGGCCGCACGGCGCGCCAAGGTGCAGCTGGAGATGGGCGGCAAGAACGCGCTGGTGGTGCTGGCCGACGCCGACCTGGACCGCGCCGTCGACTGCGCGGTGCAGGGCGCCTACTTTTCCAACGGCCAGCGCTGCACCGCATCGAGCCGCCTCATCGTCGAAGCCGCCGTGCATGACGCCTTCGTGGCGCAGCTGCGCCAGCGCCTGAAGACGCTGAAGATCGGCCACGCGCTGGAACGCGGCATCGACATCGGCCCCGTGGCCGACGAAGAGCGGCTGGCGCAGAACCTCGCGTGGATCGACATCGCGCGCGAAGAGGGCGCGGAGCACGTGTGGGGCGGCGAGGCGCTGCAGCGCGCCACCGCCGGCCACTACATGAGTCCCGCGCTCTTCCTGGCCCAACCCGAACACCGCATCGCGCGCGAAGAGATCTTCGGGCCGCTGGCCTGCGTGCTGCGCGCCGCCGATTACGACGAAGCGCTCGCGCTGTGCAACGACACGCCCTTCGGCCTGTGCGCGGGCATCTGTACCAATTCGCTCAAGCACGCGATGCACTTCAGGCGCCATGCCGTGGTCGGCATGACGATGGTCAATCTGCCGACCGCGGGGGTGGACTTTCATGTGCCCTTCGGCGGCCGCAAAGGGTCGGGCTACGGGCCGCGCGAACAAGGGCGCCACGCCGCGGAGTTCTACACGACGGTGAAGACCGGCTACATGCTGGCCTGACCGAACACATCACAGACTCATCAAGAAGGAGACAACCATGACCATGAATCGCCGCACCCTCAACACCGCGCTCGCCGCCGCAGCCCTGGGCAGCATGCTGCCCGTGTCCGCCCTCGCGCAGAAGAAACTCGTGCTCGGCTTCGCGCAGGTGGGCGCCGAAAGCGAATGGCGCACGGCCAACACCGAGTCGATCAAGTCCTCGGCCAAGGAGGCGGGCATCGAGCTCAAGTTCTCCGACGCGCAGCAGAAGCAGGAGAACCAGATCAAGGCCATCCGCTCGTACATCGCGCAGAAGGTCGACGTGATCGCGTTCTCGCCCGTGGTCGAGTCGGGCTGGGAAACCGTGCTGCGCGAAGCCAAGGCCGCGAAGATCCCGGTCGTGCTGACCGACCGCTCCGTGAACACCAAGGACGACTCGCTCTACGTGACCTTCATGGGCTCCGACTTCACCGAGGAAGGCCGCAAGGCCGGCCGCTGGCTGGTCGAGAAGATGAAGGACCAGAAGGGCGAGGTGAACATCGTCGAGCTGCAGGGCACCGTGGGCTCGGCCCCCGCCATCGACCGCAAGAAGGGCTTCGAGGAAATCATCAAGGCCGACCCGAAGTTCAAGATCACCCGTTCGCAGACCGGCGACTTCACGCGCGCCAAGGGCAAGGAGGTGATGGAAGCCTTCCTCAAGGCCGAGGGCAAGAAGATCAACGTGCTCTACGCGCACAACGACGACATGGCCATCGGCGCGATCCAGGCCATCGAAGAGGCCGGCATGAAGCCCGCGAAGGACATCACCATCATCTCCATCGACGGGGTGAAGGGCGCCTTCGAAGCCATGATCGCCGGCAAGCTCAACGTGTCGGTGGAATGCAGCCCCCTGCTCGGGCCGCAGCTCATGAGTGCGGTGAAGGACATCAAGGCCGGCAAGACGCTGCCCAAGCGCATCGTGACCGAAGAAGGCATCTTCCCCATGGAAGTCGCGGCCAAAGAGTTTCCCAACCGCAAGTACTGAGGACCGACCGACATGAAACGCAACTTCCTCAAGGCCTCGCTCGCGGGTCTCGCCTTCGCCGTCGTCGGCTTCACGCCGCTGGCCCACGCGCAGGACAAGGGCCTGATCGCCATCTCGATGCCCACCAAGTCGTCGGCGCGCTGGATCGCCGACGGCGCCAACATGGTCAAGTACTTCAAGGACAAGGGCTACAAGACCGACCTGCAGTACGCGGACGACGACATTCCGAACCAGCTCGCGCAGATCGAGAACATGGTGACGAAGGGCTCGAAGGTCTTGGTCATTGCCGCCATCGACGGCACCACGCTGTCCGACGTGCTGCAGAAGGCGGCTGACAAGGGCGTGAAGGTCATCGCCTACGACCGGCTCATCAAGGGCTCGAAGAACGTCGACTACTACGCCACCTTCGACAACTTCCAGGTCGGCGTGCTGCAGGCGCAATCCATCGAAACCGCACTGGGCCTGAAGAGCGGCAAGGGCCCGTTCAACATCGAGCTGTTCGGCGGCTCGCCCGACGACAACAACGCCTTCTTCTTCTACAACGGCGCGATGTCGGTGCTCGACCCGTACATCAAGAGCGGCAAGCTCGTGGTGCGCAGCAAGCAGATGGGCATGGACAAGGTCGGCACGCTGCGCTGGGACGGCGCGGTGGCGCAGGCGCGCATGGACAACCTGCTGTCGGCCTACTACACGAAGGACCGCGTGGATGCGGTGCTGTCGCCGTACGACGGCCTGTCGATCGGCATCCTGTCGTCGCTCAAGGGCGTGGGCTACGGCTCGGGCTCGCAGCCGATGCCGGTGGTGTCGGGGCAGGACGCGGAGATTCCGTCGGTCAAGTCGATCCTGCGCAAGGAGCAAAGCTCCACCGTGTTCAAGGACACGCGCGAGCTGGCCAAGGTGACGGTCGCGATGGTCGACGCCATGCTCTCGGGCAAGGCGCCCGAGGTGAACGACACCAAGACCTACAACAACGGCATCAAGGTCGTGCCCTCGTACCTGCTCAAGCCGGTGAGCGTGGACGGCGCCAACTGGAAGCAGGTGCTGGTGGACAGCGGCTACTACAAGGAAAGCCAGGTCAAGTGAGCCAGGCCGGCGAAGCGCGCACGATCCTCGCGATGCGCGGGATCACCAAGACGTTCCCGGGCGTGAAGGCCCTGAGCAACGTCAACCTCGCCGTGCGCGCGGGGGAGATCCACGCGGTGGTCGGCGAGAACGGCGCGGGCAAGTCGACGCTCATGAAGGTGCTGAGCGGCGTCTACCCGTGCGACTCGTACACCGGCGAGATCCATTTCGAGGGCGAGCTGCGCCGCTTCAAGGGCATCGCCGACAGCGAGAAGCTGGGCATCATCATCATCCACCAGGAGCTGGCGCTGGTGCCGCTGCTGTCGATTGCCGAGAACATCTTCCTGGGCAACGAGATCGCGAGCGGCGGCGTGATCGACTGGTTCGCCGCCTATGCGAAGACGCGCGAGCTGCTCGCCAAGGTGGGCCTGAAGGAACTGCCCACCACGCTGGTGACCGACCTCGGTGTCGGCAAGCAGCAGCTGGTGGAAATCGCCAAGGCGCTCGCCAAAGAGGTGAAGCTGCTGATCCTCGACGAGCCCACCGCGAGCCTGAACGAGAACGACAGCGATGCGCTGCTCGCGCTGCTGCTCGAACTGAAGCGCCAGGGCATCGCGTCGATCCTCATCTCGCACAAGCTCAACGAGATCGCCAAGGTGGCCGATTCCATCACCGTGCTGCGCGACGGCGCGACGGTGGAGACGATGGACTGCCGCAGCGCGCCGATCAGCGAAGACCGCATCATTCGCGGCATGGTGGGCCGCGACATGGAACACCGCTACCCGCAGCGCTCGCCGAAGATCGGCGAGACGGTGCTGGAGGTGCGCGACTGGCGCGTGCACCACGCGCTGCATGCCGACCGCGAACAGATCAAGGGCGTGAACCTGCAGGTGCGCCAGGGCGAGATCGTGGGCATCGCGGGCCTCATGGGCGCGGGGCGCACCGAGCTGGCGATGAGCGTGTTCGGCAAGTCGTACGGCCAGCGCATCAGCGGCTCGGTGCTCATGCACGGCAAGCCGGTGGACGTGAGCACGGTGCGCAAGGCCATCGACCACGGCATCGCCTACGTCACCGAAGACCGCAAGGGCCTGGGGCTGGTGCTGGAGGAAGGCATCCGCAAGAACATCAGCCTCGCGAACCTCGATGCGATCTCCGAACGCGCGGTGATCGACGACGGCCGCGAGTTCAAGGTGGCCAACGACTACAAGAAGGCATTGAACATCCGCTGTTCGGGCGTCGAGCAGCTGGTGGTCAACCTGTCGGGCGGCAACCAGCAGAAGGTGGTGCTGAGCAAGTGGCTCTTCACGAAGCCCGAGCTGCTGATATTGGACGAACCCACGCGCGGCATCGACGTGGGCGCCAAGTACGAGA
Source organism: Variovorax sp. GW460-12-1-14-LB1 (assembly GCF_059423605.1). Lineage (NCBI taxonomy): Bacteria > Pseudomonadati > Pseudomonadota > Betaproteobacteria > Burkholderiales > Comamonadaceae > Variovorax > Variovorax sp. GW460-12-1-14-LB1. The sequence goes on along the minus strand of NZ_JBWKYF010000028.1, from coordinate 22,808 downwards.
TCTACACCATCATCGACCAGCTTGCGAGCGAGGGCAAAGGCATTCTCATGATTTCTTCCGAACTGCCGGAGCTGCTCGGCATGTGCGACCGCATCTACGTGATGAACGAGGGCCGCTTCGTGGCCGAGTTCACGGCGGCCGAGGCGTCGCAGGAGCGCATCATGCATGCGATCGTGAGCGCAGGGAGTTCTGTTCATGTCGCCGCCTGAAGCCAACGCGGTGCAGGGCGCCGCTACCGTGGCACCGAAGCTCCATGTGGGCTTCCTGAAGAACAACCTGCGCGAATACGGCATGCTGATCTCGCTGGTCGCGATCATGGTGCTGTTCCAGGTGCTGACCGACGGCACGCTCTTGCGGCCGCTGAACCTCACCAACCTGCTGCTGCAGAACAGCTACGTCGTCATCATGGCGCTGGGCATGCTGCTGGTGATCGTGGCGGGGCACATCGACCTGTCGGTGGGTTCGGTCTGCGGCTTCATCGGCGCGCTCGCGGCGGTGCTGATGGTGGAGTACGAATGGCACTTCGTGCCGACGGCGCTCATCAGCATCGCGGCCGGTGCCGTCATCGGCGCCGCGCAGGGCTGGTTCGTCGCGTTCCGCAAGATCCCCTCGTTCATCGTCACGCTCGCGGGCATGCTGGTGTTCAAGGGGCTCACGCTGGCGCTGCTCGCGGGACAGTCGGTGGGGCCGTTTCCGGTCGAGTTCCAGCGCCTGAGTTCGGGCTTCATTCCCGATCCGCTCGGCGGCGACACCTTGCGCACCACCTCGCTGATCGTGGGCGCGCTGGCGGCCGCGGCGCTGGTGTTCTTCAAGCTGCGCGGGCGCGCCAAGCTCAAGGCGCATGGCATGGAACAGGAGCCCTACGCCTTCTTCCTCGTGAAGAACCTGTTCTTCGCGGCGATCATTCTGTTCTTCAGCTACCTGCTCTCGACCTACAAGGGCCTGCCCAACGTGCTGGTGGTGATGGCGGTGCTGATCGTGGTGTACGACTTCGTCACCAACCGCACGACCATCGGCCGGCGCATCTATGCGCTGGGCGGCAACGAGAAGGCGGCGCGTCTGTCGGGTGTGAAGACGCAGCGGCTCGCGTTCCTCACCTTCGTGAACATGGGCGCGCTGGCGGCGCTCGCGGGCCTCGTGTTCGCGGCGCGGCTCAACACGGCCACGCCCAAGGCGGGCCTGGGCTTCGAGCTCGACGTGATCGCGGCCTGCTTCATCGGCGGCGCCTCGGCCTCGGGCGGCGTGGGCCGGGTGATGGGGGCGGTGATCGGCGCCTTCATCATGGGCGTGATGAACAACGGCATGTCGATCCTGGGTATCGGCATCGACTACCAGCAGGTCATCAAGGGGCTGGTGCTGCTCGCGGCGGTGTTCATCGACGTCTACAACAAGAACAAGTGAACGCATGACCGACAGCGGCGTCACCCCCGTGCTGGAGTTGCGGGGCATCCACAAGCAGTTCGCCGGCATCCCGGTGCTCAACGGCGTGCAGCTCAAGCTCTACCCGGGCGAGATCCATGCGCTCATGGGGCAGAACGGCGCGGGAAAGTCGACGCTCATCAAGGTGCTCACGGGCGTGCTGCCTTCGAGCGGCGGCGAGATGTTCCTGGGCGGCGAGGCCATCCGTCCGGGCTCGCCGCTGGAGGCGCAGAAGCTGGGCATCAGCACGGTCTACCAGGAGGTGAACCTGTGCCCGAACCTCTCGGTGGCGGAGAACGTGTTCGCGGGGCGCTATCCGCGCTGCGGCGCGATGCAGGGTTTTCGCATCGACTGGGCTGCGGTGAACCGCCGGGCTTCGGAGCTGTTGGCGCGCATCGGGCTGGACATCGACGTGACGCGGCTGCTGTCGAGCTATTCGGTCGCGGTGCAGCAGATGGTGGCGATCGCGCGCGCGCTCGGCGTGTCGTCGAAAGTGCTGATCCTCGACGAGCCGACCTCGAGCCTCGATGACGACGAAGTCGAGAAGCTGTTCGAGGTGCTGCGTCGGCTGCGCGGCGAGGGCCTTGCCATCGTCTTCGTGACGCACTTCCTGAACCAGATGTACGCGGTGTCCGACCGCATCACCGTGCTGCGCAACGGCAACTGGGTGGGCGAGTGGAAGGCGGCAGACCTCGGCCCGCAAGCGTTGATCGCGGCGATGCTGGGTCGCGAGTTGGCTGCGCAGTCGGCACGACCTGCCGCGCTGCCCGCGTTCGATGAAGCAGCGCCCGCGCTGCTGCAATCCGAAGGACTGGGGCAGGCCGGGCAGTTGCAGGCGACCGACCTGCGCGTGCGTGCCGGCGAGGTCGTCGGCATCGCCGGCCTGCTCGGCGCGGGCCGCACCGAACTCGCGCGCCTGCTGTTCGGCCTCGAATCGCCCGACCGTGGCGTGCTGAAGATCGACGGCCGCTCCGTCAGCTTTTCGAATCCGGCCGATGCAATCCGCGAAGGCCTTGCGCTGTGCCCCGAAGAGCGCAAGACCGATGGCATCGTGGCCGAGCTGTCGGTGCGCGAGAACATCGCGCTGGCGCTGCAGGCCCGGCTGGGCACGCGGAAGTTTCTCTCCCACGCCGAGCAGACCGCAATGGCCGAGCGCTTCGTCGCCTCGCTGGGCATCAAGACGGCCAGTGTCGAAACGCCCATCGGCCTGCTCTCGGGCGGCAACCAGCAGAAAGCCATGATCGCGCGCTGGCTCGCGACCGAGCCGCGCCTCTTGATCCTGGACGAACCCACGCGCGGCATCGACGTCGCTGCCAAGCAGGAGATCATGGAAGAGATCCTGCGGCTCGCGCGCGCCGGCATGGCGGTGATCTTCATCTCGTCGGAGATGAGCGAGGTGGTGCGTGTGGCGCACCGCATCGTGGTGCTGCGCGACCGGCAGAAGGTGGGCGAGCTGCCGGGCGGCTCGACCGAGGACGAGGTCTACGAAATGATTGCCGCCGCATGAACCGCTTCTCGTCTCTCATGAGCCATCGGCTCGCCTGGCCCGTCATCACGCTGCTGTTGCTGCTCGCGATCAACACCGCGTTCAACGCGAGCTTCCTGCACCTCGAATGGCGCGAGGGTCATCTCTACGGCAGCCTCATCGATATCGTGAACCGCGCGGCGCCGCTCGTGCTGGTCTCGCTCGGCATGACGCTGGTGATCGCCACGCGCGGCATCGACATCTCGGTGGGCGCGGTGGTGGCCATCGCGGCGGCGGTCGCGGCCTGGATGATCGGCGGCTCGGTGTCCAGCGACGTGAGTCGCTTCCCGATGCCGCTCGCGATCCTCGCGGCGCTCGCCGTCGCGCTGCTGTGCGGGCTGTGGAACGGGTTGCTGGTCGCCAAGGTCGGCATGCAGCCGATCATCGCCACGCTGATCCTCATGGTGGCGGGGCGCGGCATCGCGCAGCTCATCGCGGACGGGCAGATCATCACGATCTACTACAAGCCCTTCTTCTTCCTCGGCAGCGGCTACCTGCTGGGGCTGCCGTTCTCGCTGTTCATCGTGGCGGCGGTGTTCGCGCTGCTGTACCTGGCGATCACGCGCACGGCGCTCGGGCTGTTCATCCAGGCGGTGGGCATCAACCCGACGGCCGCGCGCGTGGCGGGCATCCAGGCGCGGCGGCTGGTCGTCGGTGCGTATGCGTTCTGCGGCGTGTGTGCGGGCGTGGCGGGCCTGCTGATCAGCTCGAACGTGAAGAGCGCGGACGGCAACAACGCCGGCCAGCTGCTGGAGCTGGACGCGATCCTCGCGGTCACGCTCGGCGGCACGGCGCTCACGGGCGGGCGCTTCAGCCTTGTGGGCAGCGTGATCGGCGCGCTCATCATCCAGACGCTGACCTACGCGATCTACTCGCTGGGCGTGCCGCCGGAGATCAACCTCGTGGTGAAGGCGGTGGTGGTGTTCGTGGTGATGCTGATGCAGTCGCCGGAGTTCCGGGCGGAGGTCCGCACGCTGGTGCAGCGGCCGGTGCATGACGGGGGCAGGGCATGAGCGCGGTGATCGAGGCGGCGCCTTCCGCTCCACCCGCTCCCGCGCGCGGGAGCAAGGCAAGGCTCAATCCGAAGTACCTGCCGCTCACCGCGACCATCTCGCTGTTCGTGCTGATGGCGACGCTGGGCTCGGTGTTCTACGACGGCTTCTTCTCGGCGCAGGTGTTCCTCAACCTGCTGATCGACAACGCGTTCCTCATCGTCGTCGCGGTCGGCATGACCTTCGTGATCCTCTCGGGCGGCATCGACCTCTCGGTGGGCTCGGTGATCGCGCTCACGACGATGGTGTCGGCCTCGCTGGTCGAGAAGCACGGGTGGAGCCCGGCCATCGTGATTCCGCTGGTGCTCGCGATGGGCACGGCCTTCGGCGCGTTCATGGGCCTGCTCATCGAGCGCTTCCGGCTGCAGCCCTTCATCGTCACGCTGGCGGGCATGTTCCTCGCGCGCGGGCTCTGCTATCTCATCAGCATCGATTCGATCAGCATTACCAACGACTTCTACTCCGAGGTCTCGCAGATCCGCATTCCCATCTGGGGCGAGGCCTCGGTCTCGGTCAGCGCGGTGATTGCCATCGCCGTGCTGCTGGCCGCGATCTTCATCGCGCACTGCACGCCGTTCGGTCGCGCGGTGTATGCCATCGGCGGCAGCGAGCATTCGGCGATGCTGATGGGCCTGCCGGTGCGCCGCACGCTCGTGGGCGTGTACACGCTCTCGGGTTTCTGCTCGGCGCTGGCCGGCGTGATCTTCACCTTCTACATGCTCTCGGGCTACGGCCTGCATGCGCTCGGGCTGGAGCTCGATGCCATCGCGGCGGTGGTGATCGGCGGCACGCTGCTCACGGGCGGCGTGGGCTACGTGGCGGGCACGCTCTTCGGCGTGCTGATGCTCGGGATCATCCAGACGCTGATTTCCTTCGACGGCACGCTGAGCTCGTGGTGGACGCGCATCGTGGTCGGCGCGCTGCTCTTCGTGTTCTGCCTGCTCCAACGTTTCTTCACCTCGCGCGCCCCGCGCCGCTGACCACTTCCCCATGACAAAGAAACTGCGCTCGACCGAATGGTTCGGCTCCGCCGACAAGAACGGCTTCATGTACCGCAGCTGGATGAAGAACCAGGGCATCCCGGACCACGAGTTCGATGGCCGGCCCATCGTCGGCATCTGCAACACCTGGTCGGAACTCACGCCCTGCAACGCGCACTTCCGCAAGATCGCCGAGCACGTCAAGCGCGGCATCTCGGAGGCGGGCGGCTTCCCGGTCGAGTTCCCGGTGTTCTCGAACGGCGAATCGAACCTGCGGCCCACCGCGATGCTCACGCGCAACCTCGCGAGCATGGACGTCGAAGAAGCCATTCGCGGCAACCCGGTCGATGCGGTGGTGCTGCTCACGGGCTGCGACAAGACCACGCCGGCGCTGCTGATGGGCGCGGCCAGCTGCGACATCCCGGCCATCGTGGTCACGGGCGGGCCGATGCTCAACGGCAAGCTCGACGGCAAGGACATCGGCTCGGGCACGGCCGTGTGGCAGCTGCACGAATCGCTGAAGGCGGGGGAGATCAACCTGCACCAGTTCCTCTCGGCCGAAGGCGGCATGTCGCGCTCGGCGGGCACCTGCAACACGATGGGCACGGCCTCCACCATGGCCTGCATGGCCGAGGCGCTGGGCACCTCGCTGCCGCACAACGCGGCGATTCCGGCGGTCGATGCGCGGCGCTACGTGCTGGCGCAGATGTCGGGTGCGCGCGCGGTGCAGATGGCCAAGGACGGGCTCACGCTGTCGAAGATCCTCACGCGCGAGGCCTTCGAGAATGCGATCCGCGTGAACGCGGCCATCGGCGGATCGACCAATGCGGTGATCCACCTGAAGGCGATCGCGGGGCGCATCGGCGTCGAGCTCGAACTGGAAGACTGGACGCGCATCGGCAGCCACACGCCGACCATCGTGGACCTCATGCCCTCGGGGCGCTTCCTCATGGAAGAGTTCTACTACGCGGGCGGCCTGCCCGCCGTGCTGCGCCGCCTCGGCGAGCACGGGCTGCTGCCGCACCCCGGCGCGCTCACCGTCAATGGCCAGTCGCTCTGGGACAACGTGCGCGAGGCGCCGAGCCTCAACGACGAGGTGATCCGCCCGCTCGACAACCCGTTGATCGCCGACGGCGGCATCCGCATCCTGCGCGGCAACCTGTCGCCGCGCGGCGCGGTGCTCAAGCCCTCAGCCGCCACGCCCGAGTTGCTCAAGCACCGCGGCCGCGCCGTGGTGTTCGAGAACCTGGAGCACTACAAGGCACGCATCGTCGATGAAGACCTCGACATCGACGCGAGCTGCGTGATGGTGCTGAAGAACTGCGGCCCCAAGGGCTACCCCGGCATGGCCGAGGTCGGCAACATGGGCCTGCCGCCGAAGCTGCTGCGCCAGGGCGTGAAGGACATGGTGCGCATCTCCGACGCGCGCATGAGCGGCACGGCGTATGGCACGGTGGTGCTGCACGTCGCGCCCGAAGCGGCCGACGGCGGGCCGCTCGCGGCGGTGCGCGATGGCGACTGGATCGAGCTCGATTGCGATGCGGGGCGCCTGCACCTGGACATCAGCGACGAGGAGCTGGCGTCGCGCCTGGCCTCGTTGTCCGCGTCCGATGCGCAGCCCATGAGCACGCGCGGCGGCGGCTACCAGAAGCTCTACGTCAACCACGTGCTGCAGGCCGATGAAGGCTGCGACTTCGATTTCCTGGTCGGCTGCAGAGGCTCGGCCGTTCCCCGCCACTCCCACTGATCACACGTCATGACCCCCCGATACCGCGGCATCTTCCCGGTGGTGCCGACCACCTTCACCGAACAGGGCGCGCTCGATCTCGAAAGCCAGAAGCGCTGCGTCGATTTCATGATCGACGCGGGCTCCGACGGGCTGTGCATCCTGGCGAATTTCTCCGAGCAGTTCGTGCTGTCCGACGAGGAGCGCGAGGTGCTCACGCGCACCATCCTCGAGCATGTGAAGGGCCGCGTGCCGGTGATCGTGACCACCACGCACTACAGCACCCAGGTCTGCGCCGCGCGCAGCCGCCGCGCGCAGGACATGGGGGCGGCGATGCTGATGGTGATGCCGCCGTACCACGGCGCGACCTTCCGCGTGCCCGAGCCGCAGATTTACGAGTTCTACGCGCGGCTCTCGGATGCGGTGACGATTCCGATCATGATCCAGGACGCGCCCGCGAGCGGCACGGTGCTGTCGGCGCCGTTTCTCGCGCGCATGGCGAAAGAGATCGAGCAGGTTGCGTATTTCAAGATCGAGACCGCCGGCGCCGCGTCGAAGCTGCGCGAGCTGATCCGTCTGGGTGGCGATGCCATCGAAGGGCCGTGGGACGGTGAAGAAGCGATCACGCTGATGTCGGACCTCGATGCCGGCGCGACCGGTGCGATGACCGGCGGCGGTTATCCCGACGGCATCCGCCCGATCATCGAGGCGCACCGTTCAGGCGACCGTGACCAGGCCTTCGCGCTGTACCAGCGGTGGTTGCCGCTCATCAACTGCGAGAACCGCCAGGCGGGCCTGCTGGCCTGCAAGGCGCTGATGAAGGAAGGCGGCGTGATCGCCTGCGAAGCGCCGCGGCATCCGCTGCCCGCGCTGCATCCCGAGACGCGCGCGGGCCTCATCGAGACCGCGCGGCGGCTCGATCCGTTGGTGTTGCGCTGGGGGAAATGAAACAGGCGGGCCCGGGTACGCCAGGTACCGGACCGCCATGGGACGGGCTCAGGAAGCGGCGCTGTTGCCCGCTTCGAGCTCGGTGACTTGCAGCGAGAGATCGAACAGCTTGGACTTGCTGGCGTAGTAGCGGTCCAGGCGCCACTCCTTCAGGATGTCCATCGCAAGCTGGAAGCTCTTGTAGTCGAGGCTGTAGAGCGTGATCAACTCGAAGCTGCGTTCGGCTTCGAGCGCCAGCACGAGTTGGGCAAGGATCTTGGCCGATTCGTTGGCCGGGTCCGTTTCAATGAATCGGCGAGCGACCTTGATGGCATTCATGGGAAAGTGTTCCTCGGTTGGCAGGGACCGGGAACTATAGCTAGCACATGCCTGTATTTTGTGACGATTTGATGACAAACGAGGGCACCGCCCGCGAACGTGTCGTCGGTGTTATCACCGAGGCGCATTCCGGGCGATGCGCATCGGGTCACTGCACCGGCACGGGGCGCGGCATGGGCATCGGCATCGGTTCCGCAGGCATCGGGGCCGGCATCGGCGCGGCCATCGGCGGCGGCAGCGTGGCGGCCGGTATGTTCACCACGCGGGTCGAGACCGATTCGCGGATCACCCCGCCACCCATCACGCTGCCATCGACATTGCTGCGGATGTTGCCCGCGCTGCCCAGCACGCGGGCTTCGCAGTCGGCACGTTCGGCCGGCGGCTGCAGGCCGCAGCGGGCCACGGCGTTGGCGCGGTAGTCGGGCGCGGAGGTGAGGCCGCCGCGTGCCGCGGCCTGGCGCGCGGCGCCGGCTTCGCGGATGCAGGCGGCACGGTCCTGCTGGTTGTGGCCGCAGACCGCAACCTCCTGCTGGTAGGTGCTGCCGCCGCCGTCGCCACGGGCGGCCGTGGCGATGGTGGTGGTGGCCAGCCCGCTGAGTGCGAGCAGGGCAAAGATCATCGAACGCGCATTGTTTGGCATGGTGTGCTCCTTGTTGGCGTATCGGGGTGAAGGCCGGTCTCGCTCGATCAGCGCACCGGCTGCACGGGCTGCGGCGGCAGCGGGGTGACGGTTTCGCGGATCACGCCGCCGCCCATCACGCTGCCTTCGGTGGAGGTGCGCGCGCCGCCGCGTATGCGCGCTTCGCAATCGGCACGGTCGGCCACGGGTTGTTCGCGGCAGCGTGCGAGCGCGTTGGCGTCTTCGCGTTCCGCACCGGGGGTGGTCAGGCCGTGGCGACCGGCTTCCTGGCGCGCGGCGCCGGCTTCGCGCAGGCAGGCCGCGCGGTCCTGTTGCACGCCGTCACAGGTGGCGCGTTCCTTTTGCATCCGCGCGTCGCTGCCGGGCGCCTGGGCCGAGGCCAGCGGCGCACAGGCCATGAAGAAGCCGCCGAACGCCACGAGGGCGGCGGTCGACACGGTGGAACGGAGGGAATGGGTCGTCATCGGGGCTCCTGGAAAGGCGCGCCGTGCGAGCGGACAAGAGGAAGACAAAAGCACGCAGGGCGCGACCGGTCCCCAGTGTGGGCCGGGCGCCCGGGCCGGGCTGTGGGACAAGCCGCACGCCATGGAGCGGGCCGGACGCGCCCCTGCGTGTGGGACACGTCCGTCAGCGCAAGGAGGGCGGGCCTCCTGCGCTGCGGGGCGGGCGGATCAGCCCTGCGCGATGCGCTGCGCGAGGTGGGCCAGCGCCTCTTCGACCTGGTCGACGAGGATCAGCGACAGGTCGCCCGGCTGCAGCCGCGCCAGCGCGGCGTCGATGGCGACGAACTCGCCGCGGATCTCGTCGATCTGGCGCGTGCGCGAGGCACCCTGCAGGCCCTGGCGCAGCAGCGCCATGACTTCGCCGTCGGCCCGGCCGCGCTGCGCCGCGTCCTGGTACAGGATCACGTCGTCGAAGGCCTGGCCGAGGATCGCGGTCTGGTCGCGGATGTCGGAGTCGCGCCGGTCGCCCGCGCCGCTGATGACCACCGAGCGCTTGTTGGCGGGCATGGTGTCCACGGCCGACACCAGCGCCTTCATGGCGTCGGTGTTGTGGCCGTAGTCGGCGATCACGGTGGCGCCGCGGTAGTCCATGACGTTGAAGCGCCCGGGCACACCGGCCGCGTCGTTCATGAAGCTCGACAGGCCGCTGCGGATGGTGTCCCAATCGAGGCCCACGGCCCACGCGGCGGCCACCGAGGCCATCACGTTGTCGACCTGGAAGCCGATGGTGCCGCCGCGCGTGATCGGCACGTCGCGCAGCGCGATGCGTTCGCGCCACGAGCCTTCGGCGGCCACCAGCGTGTCCTGGTCGACGTACACGGTGCGCTTGCCCTGCGCGCGGTGCGTGGCCATCACCGGGTGCATGCGGTCGGCGGTGAAGAAGATCACGTTGCCGGGGCAGCCGGCCGCCATGGCGGCGACGTTCACGTCGGCCGCGTTGAGCACCGCGTAGCCGTCGGCGGCCACGTTGCGCACGATCACGCGCTTGAGCACCGCCAGGTCTTCCACCGTGGTGATGTAGTTCAGGCCCAGGTGGTCGCCGCTGCCGATGTTGGTGACCACGGCCACTTCGCAGCGGTCGAAGCCCAGGCCTTCGCGCAGCACGCCGCCGCGGGCCACTTCGAACACGGCCGCGTCGACGTCGGGGTGCATCAGCACGTTGCGCGCGCTCTTGGGGCCGCTGCAGTCGCCGCTGTCGGTCTGGCGGCCGTTGACGTACACGCCGTCGGTGTTCGTCATGCCGGTGCGCAGGCCGCTGGAGGCAATGATGTGGTTGATCAGGCGCGCGGTGGTGGTCTTGCCGTTGGTGCCGGTGACGGCCACCACGGGAATGCGGCCGTCGTCGCCGGGGGCGAAGAGCGTGTCCATCACCGCCTCGCCGACTGCGCGGCCGCGGCCGAACGAGGGCGAGATGTGCATGCGCAGGCCGGGCGCGGCGTTCACTTCGACCACGCCGCCGTGCTGTTCTTCGAGCGGGCGCAGCACGTTCTCGCAGACCATGTCGACGCCGCAGATGTGCAGGCCGACCATCTGCGCCGCATCGACCGCGCGCGCGGCCACTTCGGGGTGCACGGTGTCGGTGACGTCGGTGGCGGTGCCGCCGGTCGAGAGGTTGGCGTTGTTGCGCAGCACCACGCGCTGGCCCAGCTCGGGCACGCTCTCGGGCGTGAGGCCCTGCGACTCGAGCCGGCCGATGGCGATGTCGTCCAGGCGGATCTTGGTGAGCGAGGTGGCGTGGCCTTCGCCGCGGCGCGGGTCGAGGTTCACGGTGTCGACCAGCTGGCGCACGGTGGAGCTGCCGTCGCCAATCACCTGCGGCGGGTCGCGGCGCGCGGCGGCCACGAGGCGGTCGCCGACCACCAGCAGGCGGAAGTCGAAGCCGGGCAGGAATTTCTCGACCATCACCTCGCCGTACACGGCGGCCGAGTCGTAGGCCGAATTCAGCTGCTCGCGCGTGGTGATGTTCACCGTCACGCCCTTGCCCTGGTTGCCGTCCTGCGGCTTGACCACGACCGGCAGGCCGATTTCTTCCGCGGCGGCCCAGCCGTCGTCGGCGCTGCTCACGGGGCGACCCAGCGGCACCGGCACGCCGGCGGCGTTGAGCAGCTGCTTGGTGAGTTCCTTGTCCTGCGCGATCGATTCGGCCACGCCGCTGGTGCTGTCGATTTCGGCGGCCTGGATGCGGCGCTGCTTGGAGCCCCAGCCGAACTGCACCAGGCTGCCGCTGGTGAGGCGGCGGTACGGAATGCCGCGCGCCACGGCGGCGTCGACGATGGAGCCGGTGCTCGGGCCCAGGCGCTCCGATTCGTCGAGGTCGCGCAGCTCGGTGATGGCGGCGTCGGCGTCGAAGGCGGTGTCGGCCAGCGCGGCCTGGATCAGCTCTTCGGCCAGCGCGAGGGCGCGGCGGCCCACGTCTTCCTCGGTGTACTGCACGGTGACCTGGTACACGCCTTCTTCGGTCGTGGGCGCGGTGTTGCCGAAGTTGACGGCGCAGCCGGCCTGGGCCTGCAGCGCCACGGCGGCGTTCTCGAGCACGTGGGCCAGCGCCAGCGGCTGGCCGAGCACCATCGGGTGCAGCTCGCCGATGGTCGGGAAGCGGGCGCGCAGGCGGGCTTCGAACCCGTCGAGCTTGCCGACGGCGTTCTCGTCGCCTTCGCAGGCCACGACGGCCTCGATGGTGGTGTGGCGGCTCCAGAGATTGGGGCCGCGCAGGGCGCGGATGCGGGTGACTTTCATGGGGCTACGGCACGGGGCGCGCGGTTGCGGTGATCTTGCGGTGTGACCAGGGCGCCGGCCCCGCGGGTGGCGGGGCGGCGCATCGTGTCATGCCAGTTGTAGTTGGGGCGAAAGGGGCGAGGCCTGCGACAGCTGCAGCGAGGCCAGGGCCGCCTGCAGGTCGGCTTCGAAGGCCTCGACGCCGGCGCCGATCAGGTTGAGCGGAATGCCCATGGCCCAGGCGGCGGCCACGGCGGCCAGCAGGCTTTCGAGGCTCACGCCGACGTGGGTCGCGCGCCAGATGGTCAGTCGGCCCAGGCCGGGCAGGAACGATTCGCTCGTGCCGTTGGCCAGCACCACGCGGTCCTGGCGCACCAGCACGGCCTTGCCGCCTTCGGCCTGGTGCGCGGCGAGCGCGGCGGCCTGCGGGTCGGCCGCATACAGGATGACGGCGCCATCGCACAACGGCGCCAGCGCGGCGATGCGCGGCTCGTCGGCATTGAGCACGGCCGTGCCTTCGCCCAGCACCACGTCGACCTGGGTGCGCAGCACCTTGACCATCTGGTCGCTCTCGGTGATGTCGTAGTCGGCCAGGGCTTCACAGCCTTCGAGGTCGGTCACGATGCCGACTTCGCAGCGGTCGTAGGCCAGGCCGTCGCGCAGGATGGTCTCGGCGCCGTTCTCGATCACCACGGCCTCGACGGCGCGGTTCACGAGCAGGCGGTGGCCGGCGTCCCAGTTGGCGCTGTCGCGTGCATCGACGCGGCGGCGTTCCAGGAACAGGCCGTCGCGGCAGGCCAGGCCGGTGTGGCGCCCGCCGAGGTTGATGAGCCAGGCCACCAGCCGCGCGAGCACGGCGGTGTCGCGCGAGCCGGCCACACCCACCACGGGGATGCGGCCGGGCGCGTCGTTCGGGAACAGGTGGTCGCAGATGGCGCGGCCCACGGGGCGCGGCGAGCCGATGGCCGGCTTCAGGTGCATCAGCAGGCCGGGGCCGGCGTTGACTTCGACGATCGCGCCGCCCTGCGGGCCCAGCGGCTTGGAAATGTCTTGCGCGACCATGTCGATGCCCGCGATGTCCAGGCCGACCACGCGGGCGGCGAGCACGGCGGCGTGCGCCACCTCGGGGTGCACGAGGTCGGTGCAGTCGTAGGCCATGTTGCCGTTGCGCTGGATCGTGACCACGCGGCCGGCGGCGGGCACCGAGTTGCCGTCCAGTTCCTGGCGCTTGAGCTCCAGCTGCAGCTTGGCATCGGTGGCCAGCACGATCACGTCGAGCGGGAATTCTTCTTCGGCGCCGCGGCGCGGGTCGCTGTTGAGCTGCTTGTCGATCAGCCCGGCCACGGTGTTGGTGCCGTCGCCGGTCACGGTGATGATCTCACCGCGCGCGGCCGCCACCACCTCGCCGCCCACCACCAGCAGGCGGTGTTCGTGGCCGCGGATGAAGCGCTCGACCATCACGTCGCTGCCCTCGGGCTCGGCGACCGCGAAGGCGGCCATGACTTCCTCGCGCGTGGTCAGTTCGAGCGACACGCCGCGGCCATGGTTGGCGTCCGACGGCTTCACGACCACCGGCAGGCCGATGTCCTCGGCGGCTTCCCAGGCTTCTTCGGGCGACTCGACCACCTGGCCGTGCGGCACGGGCACGCCGCAGCTGGCGAGCAGCGACTTGGTCAGTTCCTTGTCGCTGGCGATCGATTCGCCGATGGCGCTGGTGTAGTCGGTTTCCGCGGTCCAGATGCGCTGCTGGTTGGCGCCGTAGCCCAGCTGCACCAGGTTGCCGCTGTTCAGGCGCATGTGCGGAATGCCGCGGTCGGTGGCGGCGGACACGATGGCCGCGGTGCTCGGGCCGAGGTAGCAGTCTTCGACCTTGGCCTTGACGGCCTCGACGGCGGTCTGCACGTCGGCGGCGGTGAACGGGTCGTTGTTGATGGCCGCCATCAGCAGGCGGTGGCCTTCGGTGAGTGCCACGCGGGCGACCTGCTCGTCACGCGCGCGGAACACCATGCGGTACACGCCGTGCTCCGAGGTGCTGCGGGTTTGCCCGAAGCCGGTCGGCATGCCGGCCAGGTTCAGCAGTTCGATCACGACGTGCTCCAGCACGTGGCCCGACCAGGTGCCTTCGGTGAGGCGCTGGATGAACCCGCCGCGCTCGCCCACGCCGCAGTGGTGCTCGATGAGCGCCGGCAGCAGGGTGGTCAGCCGGTCGGTGAAACCGTCGATCTTGTTGGAGGGGAAGTCTTCCAGTTGGCCCAGGTCGAGCCAGACTTCGAGCACCGGACGGTAGGTCCAGAGGTTGGGACCGCGCAAATAGTTGATGCGCAGCAATTGGATGTCGTCGAAACGGGTCATGCAAACGTTCGATGTGCTTTGGCCGAGCACCACGGCGCCTTCAAGCGCACCCATGGCGATCGGTCAGAATCGGCGCCCGACCAAGGACGCCATGACGCGGTCCCAGCGGCCCGCGACGGGCAAGAGTCAAATAAACACAATGCAACATCACGATCCAGTCGGCGCCCAGGCGGGCGAAACGGAGGCGGTCTCAGGCGTGCTGAAAAGCCGACTCGCAGGCGCTGAAAACGTTTCGGTAACACTTGCGGTTGACCTCGACGACCAACTTCGCTTCGCCACGGGCCTCGTCGCCCTGACCGACCAGCGGCTCATCGCCCTGGAACCCGGCGGCGAATGGCGTGAGTGGCCACTCACCGATCAGGCCTTGGAAATGCGTCTTTCTGACCATGCCGGCGTCGGAACCCTCGACCTCATCGGCCCCGCCGGACAGCTCGCCCGCTGGCGCTACACCCTGGCCGGCCAGCCGGCGGCGCTGAAGCTGCTCAAGCTGTTCGGCCAGCGCGCCGCGCCCGTTGTCGCGAAGGCGACAGAAGAGGTGCCCGAACTTCTCGACGTCGACGGCACCGACACCGAGCTCCAGACCCCGCCCTCGACCTGGGTGCTGTTGCGCCTGGGCCGCTTCGCCGGGCCGTACCGCAAGCAGCTGATCCTCGGGTTTGTCCTGACCCTGATTTCCACCGCCGCCACGCTGGTGCCGCCGTACCTGACCATCCCGCTGATGGACGACATCCTGATCCCGTTCCAGAACGGGCAGAAGATCGATTCCGGCCGGGTCGGCCTCTACCTGGGCGGCCTGCTGATCGCGGCGCTGGTCGGCTGGGGGCTGGGCTGGGCGCGCACCTACCTGCTGGCGCTGGTGTCCGAGCGCATCGGCGCCGACCTGCGCACGACCACCTACGAGCACCTGCTGACCCTGCCGCTGGACTACTTCGGCGGCAAGCGCACCGGCGACCTCATGGCGCGCATCGGCTCGGAAACCGACCGCATCAACGTCTTCTTGTCGCTGCACGCGCTCGATTTCGCCAACGACGTGCTGATGATCGTCATGACGGCGGCCATCCTCATCTCGATCAACCCGCTGCTGGCCGTGGTCACGCTGGTGCCGCTGCCCTTCATCGCCTGGATGATCCACGTCGTGCGCGACCGCCTGCGCACCGGCTTCGAGAAGATCGACCGCGTCTGGTCCGAAGTGACCAACGTGCTGGCCGACACCATCCCCGGCATCCGCGTGGTGAAGGCCTTCGCGCAGGAGCGCCGCGAAGCCGAGCGCTTCCGCGTCGCCAACGCCTACAACCTGCAGGTCAACGACAAGCTCAACCGCACCTGGTCGCTGTTCACGCCGACCGTGTCGCTGCTGACCGAAATCGGCCTGCTCGTGGTCTGGGCCTTCGGCATCTGGCAGGTGGCGCGCGGCAGCATCACGGTGGGTGTGCTCACCGCCTTCATCGCCTACATCGGCCGCTTCTACACGCGGCTCGACTCGATGAGCCGCATCGTCTCGGTCACGCAGAAGGCCGCCGCCGGCGCCAAGCGCATCTTCGACATCCTCGACCACGTGAGCAACGTGCCCGAGCCGGCCAACCCGGTGAAGGTGGAGCGCGTGCAGGGCCGCATCGAGATGAGCGGCCTCGGTTTTCGCTACGGCTCGCGCGCCGTGATCCACGACCTCGATCTGACCATCGAGCCCGGCGAGATGATCGGCCTCGTGGGCCACAGCGGCTCGGGCAAGAGCACGCTGGTCAACCTGATCTGCCGCTTCTACGACGTGACCGATGGCGCCATCAAGGTCGACGGCACCGACATCCGCCGCTTCGCCGTGGCCGACTACCGCCGCCACGTGGGGCTGGTGCTGCAGGAGCCGTTCCTGTTCTTCGGCACCATCGCGCAGAACATCGCCTACGGCAAGCCCGACGCCACGCGCGAAGAGGTGGTGGCGGCGGCCCGCGCGGCCCACGCGCACGACTTCATCCTGCGCCTGCCGCACGGCTACGACTCGCTGGTGGGCGAGCGCGGCCAGGGCCTGTCGGGCGGCGAGCGCCAGCGCATCAGCATTGCGCGCGCGCTGCTCATCGACCCGCGCATCCTGATCCTCGACGAGGCCACCTCGGCCGTCGACACCGAGACCGAAAAGGAAATCCAGAAGGCGCTCGACAACCTCGTGCAGGGCCGCACCACCATCGCCATCGCCCACCGCCTGTCCACGCTGCGCAAGGCCGACCGCCTCGTGGTCATGGACCGCGGCGAGGTGGTCGAGGTCGGGCCGCACGACGCGCTCATGGCCAAGCAGGGCGCCTACTGGCGCCTGTACCAGGCGCAGCTGCGCCAGGGCGACGAAGACGATGTGAGCGAGGGCGCCGCCGACGAGCGCGCCAACGCCCAGGCGCCGCTGGCCGTGAGCCACGCCGCCCATCCGGCAGGGGACGTGTGATGAGCAGCACCAATACCAACATCAGCTTCGAACTCGCACGCGACACCTTCGGGCGCCTCGTGCTGACCGACGCGCAGGGCGAGCACCACGTGGGCGTGACGCCCGTGCGCGCCTTTCCGCTGAGCGCGCCCAACGAGGGCGTGTCGCTCGTCGGCAGCGAAGGCCGCGAACTCGTGTGGGTCGACCGCGTCGACCAGCTGCCCGCGCCCACCCAGGCGCTGCTGACCGAAGAACTCGCCGTGCGCGACTTCGCGCCCACCTTGCTGAAGCTGCACGGCGTGTCCAGCTTCGGCGTGCCCAGCACCTGGACCGTGAGCACCGACCGCGGCGACACCAGCTTCGTGCTCAAGGCCGAGGAGGACATCCGCCGGCTCGAAGGCGGCGCGCTGCTCATCGCGAGCGCGCACGGCGTGCAGTTCCGCATTCCCGACGCGAAGGCGCTGGATCGCGCGTCGCGCAAGCTGCTGGAGCGCTTTCTCTAGAAGCAGCGCAGAACAGGGCGGCCCGCAGCATCGATCGGCTGCGAAAATCGTGCATTTGCACTACAACGGCCCCGCCGTTGACGGACATGCCCCTGCACACCACCGCCCTCGTTCTCTTCTCCGGCGGCCAGGACTCGGCCACCTGCCTGGCCGAGGCCCTGTCCAAGTACCAGCGGGTCGAAACCCTGGGCTTCGATTACGGCCAGCGCCACCGCGTCGAGCTCGACGTGCGCGGCACCGTGCTCGCGAAGATCCGCGAGCGCTTCCCCGAATGGGCGCCGCGCCTGGGCGAAGACCACGTGCTCACGCTGGCCGCGCTGGCGCAGCTCGGCGGCTCCTCGCTCACCGAAGAAGTCGCCTTCGCCATGCAGGCCGACGGCCTGCCCAACACCTTCGTGCCCGGGCGCAACCTGCTGTTCCTCACGCTCGCGGGCGCGCTGGCCTACCGGCGCGGGCTGCAGGTGATCGTCACCGGCGTGTGCGAAACCGACTTCTCGGGCTACCCCGACTGCCGCGACGACACCATGAAGGCCATGCAGCTGGCGCTGTCGCTCGGCCTGGAGCGCCGCCTCGTGATCGAGACGCCGCTCATGTGGATCGACAAGGCCGAGACCTGGGCGCTGGCCCACCGGCTGGGCGGCCAGCCGCTGGTCGACCTGATCGTGGAAGAAACCCACACCTGCTACCTCGGCGACCGCGAACACCGCCAGGCCTGGGGCTACGGCTGCGGCGAATGCCCGGCCTGCGATCTGCGCAAGAAGGGCTGGGAGCGTTACGTCGCTGCGGCCTGAGCCGCTGTAGAGGTATCGAGCCGGTAGCGCGCGCCGCCGGCTGCGCTTTCGTCCTGTGGCACCAGCGTCCACCGCTGGCCATGGAAATCGCCCACCGCCGGCCGGTGCGCAATCGACACCATCGCACCGCCGCCCGCGCGCACCGTGTCGGCCAGCCGCCGGTAGAGCACGGCTTCGGCCGGTGCATCGAGCGCGCTGGTCACTTCATCGGCGAAGAGCCACGCCGGCTTCTTCAGCAGCACCCGCGCGATGGCCAGCCGCTGCTGCTCGCCGCCCGAGAGCTTCTGGCTCCAGGCGTCGCTGTCGTCGAGCCGGTTCACCAGGTCGGGCAGCAGCGCATCGGCCAGGGCCTGGCGCAGCTGGTCGTCGCTGAAGCCGGCGGCCGGGTGCGGGTAGGTCAGCGCCTCGCGCAGCTTGCCGTCGGGCAGGTAGGGGCGCTGCGGCATGAAGACCGCGTCGGCCGGGGCTTGCACCTTGCCGCGCGCAAACGGCCAGATGCCCGCGAAAGCGCGGAACAGCGTCGACTTTCCGCTGCCCGAGGGTCCTTGCAGCAGCACACTGTCGCCGGGACGCACCGCCAGCGCGGCACCGGCCAGCAGCTGCGTGCCGTTGGGCAGCGCGAGCGTGAGGTCGCTGGTGCCCAGCGCGGCGGCGCCTTCTTCGCGCTGCAAGGCGTCTTCGCGCGTGGCGTGGGCGCGCATCGCGTCGTCGAAGCTGATCAGGCGGTCGGTGGTGGCGCGCCAGACGGCCACCTTGTCGTAGTTTTCGACGAACCAGCTCAGCGATTCCTGCACCTTGTCGAAGGCCGAGGAAATCTGCATGAGGGCACCCAGCTGAATGGCGCCGCTGAAGAAGCGCGGCGCTGACACGAGGAACGGGAAGATCAGCGAGGCCTGACCGAACATCGCGGTGAAGGTGACCAGGTTCTTCCGTTTCTTGATCAGCTGCAGGTAGTTGCGCAGCACCGCGCCGAAGCGCGTGTCGAGCTGGCCACGCTCCACTGTTTCGCCGTGGTCGAGTGCGATCGCTTCGCTGTACTCGCGCACGCGCACCAGGTGGTGGCGGAAGTCGGCCTCGAAGCGCTGCTGGCGGAAGTTCAGGCCGATCAGCGGCCGGCCGATGAAATGCGTGATGACCGTGCCGACCACGCAGTAGACCAGCGCCAGCCACACCATCGAGCCGGCGACCTGGTAGGTGCTGCCGCCCAGCGACAGGTCGAAGGTGCCCGACAGGCCCCACAGGATGCCGATGAAGCTCAGCAGCGTGACCACCGCGTTCAGCAAATCCATCGACAGCACCATCGTGGCATTGGTGAACATCTGCATGTCCTCCTGGATGCGCTGGTCGGGGTTGTCGGGCGTGACGCCGTCGGCCTGGGCGTAGCGCGCCAGCTCCAGGTGATAAAAGGTGCGGTCGGCCATCCAGCGGCCGAGGTAGTGGCGGGTCATCCAGGAGCGCCAGCGCAGCTGCAGCAGCTGCGTCAGGTAGAACTTCGCCACCTGGATCGCGATGTTGAAGAAGGCCAGCCAGGCGAACACGCGGATCTCGCGCCAGAAGACCACCGCGTCCTTGTTCTGCAGCCCGTCATAGAAGCGCCCGTACCACTGGTTGAAGAGCACCAGCGCGTACACATACGCCAGGTTCAGCGCCACGATGCCCGCGAACATGAGACGCGCCCGCCATTTTTCTTCGTCCGAACTGAAGTAGGGCGCCGCGAGCCGCAGCACGCGGCGCAGGACCTGGACGAACGCGCCGGCACGCGCCGCGATGGTGGGAGATGGAGCAGATGACATGCGGATTTCCTCGCAGGCGCAGGGGCGCCGGACCTCGTGAGGAAACCATCGTAGACAAATGTTTCTTAAACGGGGCTGAAAGTCGGCCCGCCGTCCCTTCGCCCCGCCAGCCCTCAGCGCAGCATCACGCGCGCCGCCGTCGCCAGGAAATGCGCCAGCGGCGGCGTTCGCAGCCCCTCGGCCTTGGCCGCTTCGTCCCACAGCCGCAGCCGCACCGCGTCGCCCGACCACGGCAGGCCCGCAAAGCGCTGCGCCGCCTCGTCGTCCATCACGCCGCCCTGCAGCGCCAGGCTGCGCACCGAATCGGGCGAGAGCATCGACACGTAGCCCGGGCGCGTCGCGCACAGGTAGCGCTTGGCGTCCACATGCAGGCGGATCGGCTCGCGCACCGCCACGTCGAAGGCGCCGCGCAGCAGCGGCAGCGCGATGTACTGGTGGCGGTCGTCAATGCCCAGTTCGGTGGGCGAGAGCGACAGCGTCTGGTGCTCGGCGATCAGCAGGTGCCCCAGGTCGTGCAGCAATGCGGCCGTCACGAGCGTGTCGCCGGCGCCGGCCTGTTCGGCCAGCCAGGCGCATTGCAACGCGTGTTCGAGCTGCGACACCGGCTCGCCCGCGTACGCCAGCGCGCCACGTTCGGCGAACAGGCGAGCGATCTCGGCGAGGTCGAGTGTCATGGGATTGCAAAAGAACGGGTGCGACAGCCTGTACAGGCTCGCGTCGCTCGATGACAGCCGTGTGACGAAAGTGCAAACGCCGCGGCGCGGGTACGGCCGTGTGACAAACCTTTGTCACATAGCGCTGCGAGCATCGCTGCGTTCACGGCCCCGGCCGTGTTTTCTTTTTGCGTACACCGCCTGTTCTTACACCGAGGGATCTCCCATGCTGCGTCGTCATCTCCGTTGGGCCGTCTTGCCCGCTGCCCTGTTCTCGCTGGCCTTCGCCGCCTCGGCCCAGGGCCGCACCGAGCTGCTGGTCTACACCGCGCTCGAGGCCGACCAGGTGCAGGCCTACAAGGCCGCCTTCGAAAAGGAGAACCCCAACATCGAGCTGAAGTTCGTGCGCGACTCCACCGGCATCGTCACCGCCAAGCTGCTGGCCGAAAAGGCCAACCCGCAGGCCGACGTGGTGTGGGGCCTGGCCGCCACCTCGCTGATGCTGCTGGACAAGGAAGGCATGCTCCAGCCCTACGCCCCCAAGGGCCTGGACGCCATCAAGCCCACCATGCGCGACACCGCCAACCCGCCCAAGTGGGTCGGCATGGACGTGTGGTCGTCGGCCATCTGCTTCAACACCGCCGAAGCCACGAAGAAGAACCTGCCCAAGCCCACCAGCTGGGCCGACCTGACCAACCCGGTCTACAAGGGCCAGATCACCATGCCCAACCCGGCCGCCTCGGGCACCGGCTACCTCATGGTGTCGGGCTGGATCCAGATGATGGGCGAGGACAAGGCCTGGAAGTACATGGACGCGCTGCACCAGAACATCGGCGTGTACAGCCTGTCGGGCAGCAAGCCCTGCCGCCAGGCCGGCGCCGGCGAGTTCGCGCTCGGCATGTCGTTCGAATACCGCGCCAACAAGACCAAGCGCGACGGCGCCCCCATCGACATCGTGCTGCCCAAGGAAGGCCTGGGCTGGGACATGGAAGCCACCGGCATCATGAAGACCAGCAAGAAGCAGGACGCCGCCAAGGCCCTGGCCGACTGGGCCGTGACGAAGCAGGCCAACGAGCTGTACGCGAAGAACTTCGCCGTGCTCGCGCTGCCGGGCATCCAGGAAAAGCTCGAGTTCGTGCCGGGCGACGTCGAGAAGCTGCTCGCCAAGAACGACTTCAACTGGGCTGCCGCGAACCGCGACCGCATCCTGACGGAATGGTCGAAGCGCTACGACGCCAAGGCCGAGAAAAAGCCAATGTGACCTGGGTTTCGGGTAGCCGCACATGACCAGCTTTCTTTCTCTTCGCGGCATCGGCAAGTCCTTTGGCGCCACGCGCGTGCTCGACGGCATCGACCTGGACATCGAGCCCGGCGAGTTCGTCTGCCTGCTCGGTCCTTCGGGCTGCGGCAAGACCACGCTGCTGCGCATCGTGTGCGGCATCGAGCGCGCCGACAGCGGGCAGATCCTGCTCGGCGGCCAGGACATCGCGGGCCTGCCGCCCGCGGCGCGCGGCTTCGGCGTGGTGTTCCAGTCGTATGCGCTGTTCCCCAACCTGACGGCCGCGCAGAACATCGCCTACGGCCTGCACCCCACGGGTGCCTTGGCGCGCGAGATGGCCAAGCGCTCGCGCGAGATGCTCGACCTCGTCGGCCTCACCGCGCATGCCGACAAGTACCCCGTGCAGCTCTCGGGCGGCCAGCAGCAGCGCATCGCGCTGGCGCGCGCTTTGGCGCCCAACCCGCGCCTGCTGCTGCTCGACGAGCCGCTCTCCGCGCTCGACGCGCAGGTGCGCGCCACGCTGCGCAGCGAAATCCGCGCGCTGCAAAAGCGCCTGGGCATCGTCACCATCATGGTCACGCACGACCAGGAAGAAGCCCTCTCGATGGCCGACCGCGTGGTGCTGATGCACAACGGCCGCATCGAGCAGGCCGGAACGCCCGACGAGCTGTACCGCAAGCCGCGCACCCGCTTCGTGGCGGGCTTCGTGGGCCGCATGAACATGCTGCCCGCCACCGTGCTGGCCGACGGCAAGGTGCGCGTGCGCGACAGCGAACTGTTCTGCGCGCCCGGCAGTCTCAGCGTCGGCTCGCAGGCCACCGTGGGCATCCGCCCCGAGCATGTGGTGGTGAAGCGCTTCGGTTCCGAGCTCGGCACCAACAGCTTCGCCGCACGCCTGCTCGACACCGAGTTCTTCGGCAACCGCACCTCGGCCCGCCTGGCCTGCGAGCCGCTGGGCATCGAGATCGAGGCCGAGCTGCCCGCCGATGCGCGCAGCGGCGGCGAAGAGCCGCTGGTGCCCAGCAGCATGGTGCACATCCAGCTTCCCTTGAACGCGCTGTCGGTTCTGGCGCAATGAAATGACGTCGCGTGTGCGGGGTTCTCGTCGCGTGGTGCGCAGTCCTTCGGGGCGCGCTCCCGCCGACGGGGTACCTTGCTCCGCGAATGTCCCCCGCCCTTCGGGCTCCTCCTTGATTTCGCTGCG